>CAYFVG010000037.1:0-15274 GCA_964346365.1 uncultured Alteromonadaceae bacterium | reverse complement strand
CGGCCGATGGCTGTCGCTACACCACGTGAAAGTCATCGTCCGGCTCCGGCGGCTTTTGTTCCTCGATGTACTTCTTCCAAACCTCATCCGTCACATTGCCGCTCGTGCAGACCCAGTACCCGCGTGCCCACAAATGTCGGCCCCAGTACCGCTTCCGGAGGCTCGCGAACTCCGAGAGGAACCGGTGCGAACTCTTCCCCTTCAAGTACTGTACCGCCCTCGATACCGACAACTGCGGCGGGATGCCTATCAGCACGTCCACGTGATCCCGATTCGCCGACCCTGCATAGATGGTCATTTCCTTACTCCGCGATATGTCCCGGAGAAGCTCCCAGCATCTCAGACCCACATCACCACCCAACACCGGGTATCGGTACTTCGTCACCCACACCAGATGGTATTTGCAGCCCCATACCGTATGACTACCACGTTTGTAATCTTCCGTCCCGGCAGCATAATCCACCGGACCTTCCTTCGCCTGAAGGCAAGGGATTTACGGATCCCCTATCGGGGACTTTAAAAGCCTTTTTCAGACAAAAACCACAGAGAATCAATGACTTCTGACGACTTGCACACCCCCATGATGCGCCAGTACCTGGCGATCAAGCGCAAGCACCCGAACGAGCTCGTGTTCTACCGCATGGGCGACTTCTACGAGCTGTTCTACGACGACGCAAAGCGGGCGGCGAAGCTGCTGGACATCACCCTCACGGCCCGGGGCAAATCCGCCGGCGAAGCCATCCCCATGGCCGGGGTGCCCTACCATGCGGCCGAGAGCTATCTTGCCCGGCTGGTGAGGGCCGGGGTGGCCGTGGCCATCGCCGAGCAGATCGGCGACCCGGCCCAGAGCAAGGGGCCGGTGGAGCGGCGCGTGGTGCGCATCGTCACCCCGGGCACGCTCTCCGACGAGGCCCTCCTCGATGAACGCCGGGATCAGCTTATCCTCGCCATTACCGCCCGCGGCGAGGACTACGGCATCGCCCATCTCGACCTTTCCGCCGGCAGCTTCCGGGTGCTCGAGGTCGCCGGCGACGAGGCGCTCCTGGGCGAGCTGGAGCGCCTGGACCCGGCAGAGGTGCTCTACGACGAGAACCTCCCCAACGCGCTGGTCTGCGAGCGCCGCGGCGCCCGTTCCCAGCCGGCCTGGGAGTTCGACCTGGACGGCGCCCGCCGCGCTCTGAACGAGCAGTTCCAGACCCGCGACCTCGCCGGCTTCGGCTGCGCAGACCTCACGCTCGCCGTGGGCGCCGCCGGCTGCCTGCTGCAGTACGTGAAGGACACGCAGCGCTCGAACCTGCCGCACATCACCGCACTGGCCGTAGAGCGGCGCAGCGACAGCGTGGTGCTGGACGCCGCCACGCGCCGCAACCTGGAGATCGACCGCAACCTCGCCGGCGGCGAGGAGCACACGCTGCGCTGGGTCATGGACCGCTGCGCAACGGTCATGGGCAGCCGGCTGCTGCGCCGCTGGCTGCACCGGCCGCTCACGGACCGCGGGGAGCTCGATGCGCGCCAGGACGCGGTGGACGCACTGCTGGATGAGCACCGCCACGAGGACCTGCGCGAGCGCCTGAAGCCCATCGGCGACGTCGAGCGGATCCTCACCCGCATCGCCCTGCGCTCGGCCCGGCCGCGGGACCTCACCCGGCTGCAGGTCGCCCTGGACGCCATCCCCGGCCTCGTGGAGGACCTGGCCGACCGCGAAGCTCCCCGTTTACAGGCGCTGCGCACGGCCCTGGGGGACTTCCCGGCGCTGCGTGACACGCTCGCTCGCGCCCTGGTGCATAACCCGCCGGCGGTGATCCGCGACGGTGGCGTTATCGCCGATGGTTTCGATCGTGAACTCGACGAGCTGCGCGCCATCTCCGGGAATGCGGGCGATACGCTGCTGGCCATTGAGCAGCGCGAGCGCGCGGCGACGGGCCTGTCCACGCTGAAGGTGGGCTACAACCGCGTGCACGGCTACTACATCGAGATCAGCCGTGCTCAGGCGAAGGACGCACCGGCGCGCTACACCCGCCGCCAGACCCTGAAGAACGCCGAGCGCTTCATCACGCCGGAGCTGAAGACCTTCGAGGACAAAGCCCTGTCCAGCAAGAGCCGGGCCCTGGCCCGCGAAAAGGCGCTCTACGACGGGCTGCTGGACCAGCTGGGCGAGGCCCTGTCGCCATTGAAGGCCAGCGCCGCGGCCATCGCCGGGCTCGACGTGCTCGCCAATTTCGCCGAGCGCGCGGAGGCCCTGTCGCTGCAGCGTCCGGCGCTGGTGGAGGAGCCGGTGTTCGAGGTGACCCGGGGCCGGCACCTGGTGGTGGAACAGGTTATCGACGAGCCCTTCATCGCCAACGACGCGGTTCTCGATAATGCGCGACGCATGCTGCTGATCACCGGGCCCAACATGGGCGGCAAGTCCACCTACATGCGCCAGAACGCCATCATCGCCCTCCTCGCCCACAGCGGCAGCCGGGTGCCCGCGGCGGCCGCCCGCCTCGGTGTCATGGACAGGATCTTCACCCGCATCGGCGCGGCGGACGACCTCGCGAGCGGCCGCTCGACCTTCATGGTGGAAATGACCGAGACGGCGAACATCCTGCACAACGCCACCCCGCGCAGCCTGGTGCTCATGGACGAGATCGGGCGCGGCACCAGCACCTTCGACGGCCTCAGCCTGGCCTGGGCCGCCGCCGTGCACCTGGCCCGCAGCGTGCGCGCCTTCACCTTCTTCGCCACCCACTACTTCGAGCTGACGGCCCTGCCGGAGAGCTGCCCGACCATGGTCAACGTGCATCTCGACGCCACTGAGCACCGGGACCACGTGGTGTTCCTGCACCAGATCCAGGCCGGCCCGGCGAGCAAGAGTTTCGGGCTGCAGGTGGCGAAGCTGGCGGGCGTACCCCAGCCCGTGCTCGTCGCCGCGGCGGAAAAACTGCGCGAACTCGAGGCCGGGCGCGGCGCGCTGCCACCCGCGCCCACCCCGGCCCAGAGCGACCTGTTCTCGGACCCGGCAAACCACCCGGTACTCGCCGAGCTCGCGGACCTCGACGTGGACGACCTGTCGCCCCGGGAAGCGCTGGCGCTTCTTTACGCTCTGCGTGAACGTCTCGTCCAGCACGACTAATGGGCCAAACCCCAGTTTTTGTAGGCTTATTCCGACACAGCAGACGCTTCCAGTAGCGGCCCACGACCGCTAAACTAGGATTGTTTATCTGACCAACAGCGAAGGTGGCGTGTCGTATGACGTTCGTAGTAGGCGAGGACTGCATCAACTGCAAGCACACGGACTGCGTCGAAGTGTGCCCCGTGGACTGCTTCTACGAAGGGCCGAATTTTCTGGTCATACACCCCGACGAGTGTATCGACTGCGCGCTCTGCGAGCCCGAGTGCCCGGTAGACGCGATCTTCTCCGAAGACGAACTGCCGGAGGATCAGCAGGCCTTCCTCGAGCTCAACGCCGAGCTCTCGGAGGTCTGGCCTAACATCACGGAGATGAAGGAGGCCCTGCCCGAGGCCGAGGAGTGGGCAGGCAAACCGAACAAGCTGGAGCTGCTGAAGCGCTGAACGACGAACCCGGGGCATCCTTGGCCCCGGCACTCCGATCACCGCGGGCCCGGTGCAAAAGTGAGAGGACTGGCCCCGGGCCCGGTACCGGGGAAGGCGTCGACCTGCCGTGCTAATGAAAGAGCGCGTCCACCGAGAGGCCCTGGCGCTCCATGATGCGGCGGAGCCGCTTCAGCGCCTCCACCTGGATCTGGCGCACACGCTCGCGGGTCAGGCCGATTTCCTGCCCTACCTCTTCCAGCGTTGCCGTCTCGTGTCCCAGCAGGCCGAAACGCCGCGCGACCACCTCGCGCTGTTTCTCGTTCAGCTCTTCCAGCCACTGGACGATGCCCTCGGCGACATCCCGGTCCTGCAGCAGGTCGGACGGGTCCAGGGCGGCCTCGTCGGCGATCGTGTCCACCACCGATGTCTCCGAGTCGGGGCCCAGGGGCGCGTCCATGGAGGCGATACGCTCGTTGAAGCCGAGGAGTCGCGTGACTTCTTCCACGGGCTTGTCGAGCATGTCGGCGATTTCTTCCGCGCTGGGCTCGTGGTCCAGCTTCTGGGTCAGGTCCCGCGCGGCACGCAGATAGACATTGAGCTCCTTGACCACGTGGATCGGCAGGCGGACGGTGCGGGTCTGGTTCATGATGGCCCGCTCCATGGTCTGGCGGATCCACCAGGTGGCGTAGGTGGAGAAGCGGAAACCCCGCTCGGGGTCGAACTTCTCCACCGCGCGCATGAGGCCGAGATTCCCCTCCTCGATAAGATCGAGGAGAGACAGGCCCCGGTGCAGGTAGCGCCGGGCGATTTTCACCACCAGGCGCAGGTTGCTCTCGATCATGCGCTTGCGCGCCGCCCCGTCCCCGGCGAGCGCCAGGCGGGAATAATGCTTTTCCTCATCCGCATTGAGAAGCGGGGAAAACCCGATTTCGCTCAGGTAGAGTTGCGTGGCGTCGAGGCTGCGTTCGCTGCTGTCCGCCTCGAACACCTCACTATCACCACCGCTGACTTCGACTACCGCCGGGTCGCCGGCGGCATCCAGGGCAGCGAACGGGTTGTCAGCGGATAACAGTTCCGAGACATCCGCCGGCTGCGGCCCCCCTGTGCGCGCGGTGCCATTACCGTGCGCGGCCTTCGATCTTCCCATAAGAGCGCCAGTGTCCTTACCGCAGGATGGCGGATCCGGTCCCCACCGGAGGACCTAGAAAGAGATTACCCAAGGCCGCCTGTTGTGACAAGCCATCTTGACAGGTCGCGGCGGGGTGAGTGGAAACGGCTTCCTGCCGCCGACTTCTGAGCTAGCGTTTCGGCAGGAGGGACAGGGGATCCACGGGCTTGCCGTCGCGGCGGATCTCGAAATGGAGCTTGACGCGGTCGGTACCGCTGCTGCCACGGGTGGCGATCTGTTGCCCGGCAGCCACGCTGTCCCCCTCGCCGACAAGCAGGCGCTCGTTGTGGCCGTAGGCGCTGAGATAGCGTTCGTTGTGGCGGACGATGAGCAGCTCGCCGTAGCCGGCGATACCGGCGCCCGCGTAGACCACCCGCCCCGCCGCACTGGCGCGGACCGGGTCCCCCTGCCCCCCGGCGATGTCGATGCCCTTGTGCACGATGGTCGAAAAACGGCGCACAACCTCCCCGGCGGCGGGCCAACGCCAGCTCGATACCTTTGCCTCGACTCCCCTCGCCCCGGCTTCTTTCGGCTTGGCTTTTTTTGCCTCGGCGACCTTTGGCTCCGGCACCTGCGCGGGCACGGACCGGGGCACCGGTGCCGCTTTCGGCGTCGATGCCTTGCCCGCCGGGTCGGCTTTCGGCGCCGGCGCCGACCGGGCGGCGCGGGTCGCCGATGCCGCAGTGGCCGGCGGCGACGCGCGCAGGTCGAGAACCTGACCGGGGTAGATCGTGTAGGGGGGTGGAATCCCGTTGCCGGCGGCCAGGCGCCGGAAATCGAGGCCGAAGCGGAAGGCGATGCTGTAGAGGGTGTCGCCCCGAGCCACTGTGTAGCGGCCCGCCTGGTCCACGCTGCCGCGGGCACCGCGGTCCTCGATGGGCGCCGGGGGATTGCTGCCGCAGCCGGCGATCGCCAGCGCGAGCCAGAGCGCCAGTGATACCCGGGGCGCCAGCAATGGTGCCGCGAGTCCGCGGTCGCGGGTCACGCCTCAGGTGCCCGGCTCGCCCCAGCGCTGCTCGAGCTGCCACACCAGGGCAACGCCCACGGCCATGAGCAACAGCGCGGGGAACAGCAGCGTCGAGGCCCCCTCGGCTGCCGCCCAGGCGCCGGGCGAGACCGGCAGCAGCTGCCCGCCCTCCCCCGGCAGCTTCCAGGGCCAGACCGCGAGGAGGGAGCCGGCAAGAAAGCCGGTAAGCAGGCCCACAACGGGGCCATGGTAGCGCCCGAGCAGCCAGTGCAGGATGCGCGAGAAGGTCAGCAGGCCGCAGGCCGCGCCGGCGGCGAACAGCCCCAGGGCGGCGAGATCGACGCTCTGCACGGCAGCGAGCACGCGCTCGTACATACCGAGCAGAACCAGGATGAAACTGCCGGATACGCCGGGCAGGATCATCGCGCAGATCGCCAGGAAGCCGGCGAGAAACAGCGCCATGGCACCGCCATCGAGGCGCACCGCCGGCGACAGGGACACCCCGGCCGCGGCGGCGAGGCCGAGGACCACGGCCAGCGCAATACCGGCATGCCAGTACGGCACGCGGCGCAGAAGCCAGACGGCGGAACCGGCGATGAGCCCGAAGAAGAACGCCCAGAGCAGCACCGGCTGAGCCGCCAGCAGCCAGCCGATGAGCTGTGCGAACGTGGCGACGCTGGTGGCGATACCGGCGAGCAGAGCGAGAAGAAAGCCGCCGTCGACGCAGCGGAAGGCCTCCGCCCAGCGGCCGCGCAAGAGCAACCGGAGCCAGGGCAGGCCGAAAGCACTCAAGGCGCCCAGGAGGCGATCGTAGATACCCGTGATGAAGGCGACGGTGCCGCCGGATACCCCGGGGACAACGTCCGCCGCCCCCATGAGCAGGCCGCGGACGAAGATGCCCCGGTAGCCGGCCGCGGCCGCGACCACCGGCGGGGCGTCACTCATCGTTGAACCCCGGGACGCAGCGGCACGAAGCGCACGGCATCGTAGGTCTCGCTGCGGACACCCCCGTCCTCGCGCGTGATGACTTGCAGGTACTGCATGCCGCCCCCCACGGGGATGACCAGACGCCCGCCGGGCGCGAGTTGCTCGAGCAGGGCCTCGGGCACCTGCTCCGGCGCCGCGGCACACAGTATGCCGTCGAAGGGCGCCTCCCGGGGCCAGCCCTGCATACCGTCACCGTGCTTGAAGCGGACATTGCGGAGCTTCAGTCGCCGCAGGCGTTTGCGCGAGGCCTCGAGCAGCGGCTTGATCCGCTCCAGGGCGTATACCTCGCCGACAAGCTGGGCGAGGATGGCCGTCTGGTAGCCCGAGCCGCTGCCGATCTCCAGCACCCGGTCGAGGCTGCCGCCGGCGAGCAGGAGGGTCGTCATGCGGGCCACCACGTAAGGTTGGGACAGGGTCTGCTGGTAGCCGATGGGCAGTGCGGTGTCCTCGTAGGCGCGGTGCGCCAGGGCCTCGTCGAGGAACAGGTGCCGGGGCGTCGAGCGCATGACCTCGAGCACCGCGACGTCGTCGATGCCCTGCTCCCGGAGCCGCTCGATGAGCCGCTCACGGGTCCGCTGCGACGTCATGCCGATACCGGCCAGATCCGGACTGTTCACGGCTGCGCGCTTGCCAGGAGGACCACGGCGTGGGCGGCAATACCCTCGCGGCGGCCACAGAAACCGAGGCCCTCGGTGGTCGTCGCCTTGACGTTGACGGCGGCGATCTCCACCGCGCAATCGCTGGCGATCCGGTCGCACATGGTGTCGATGTGCGCCGCCAGCCGCGGCGCCTGGGCAAGCACCGTGAGATCGGCGTTGCCGAGGACGAAACCGGCACGGTGCACCCGGTCCATCACCCGGCGCAGCAGGTCGCGGCTGTCGGCGCCGGCCCAGGCGGGGTCGTCATCGGGAAAGTGGCGGCCGATATCGCCGGCGCCGACGGCCCCGAGCAGCGCATCGCACAGGGCGTGCAGCACCACATCGCCGTCGGAGTGAGCCGCCAGGCCCTGCTCGTGGGCGATACGCACCCCACCGAGGATGACGTGGTCGCCGGCGCAGAAACGGTGGACATCGTAGCCGTGGCCGATACGCATCAGTCTGAGTCTCCTGCCGCCAGCAGGCAGCGTGCCAGCACCAGGTCTTCCGCCGTGGTGACCTTGAGGTTGCTTCGCGGGCCCGGCACCAGGCCCACGGGGTGACCCGTGGCCTCCATGGCCGATGCCTCGTCGGTGACCGCGCCCGCCCGGGCCAGCGCCGCGGCGAGTTCGCCGAGGCGGAAAAGCTGGGGGGTCTGCGCCAGCCAGAGGCTGCGCCGGTCCTCCGTGGCTGCCACCGTGGTGCCGTCGTCGCTGCGCTTCACCGTGTCGCTCACCCGCTGGGCGAGGATGGCGCCCGCGCCGCTGGCGTCGACCGCGTCGATGAGAGCGCCCAGGCTGGCCGGGTCGAGGCAGGGCCGGGCGGCATCGTGGACGAGCACCCAGGCGTCCGCGCCGGCGCCGGCGCCCGCCCGGAGCGCGGCCAGGCCCGCCGCCACCGAGTCGGCCCGCTCGGCGCCACCGTCCGTCAACAGGACGCGGGGGTCGCGCAGGCAGGCAAGACCGGCGGCCCGCTGATCACCGGGGCGCAGGGCCACGGCGACGCCCTGGACCCGCGCGTCGGCGAGGAGGGCGCGCAGACTGTGCTCGAGCAGCGTGCAGCCGCCCGCCTCCAGGTACTGCTTGGGGACGGTCGCGCCGAGGCGGCTGCCGATGCCCGCTGCAGGAATCACGGCCCAGCACTTCACGGCTGCGGCGCCGGGGGCGGCTTCGCCCCCTCCTCCACGAACTGGTAGAAAACCTCACCGTCACGCACGAGGTTCAGTTCCTCCCGCGCCCGCTGTTCGACCACGGCCTTGCCCGCCTGCAGGTCGAGCACCTCGCGGGCCAGCGTCTCGTTGCGGGCCCGGAGCCGCGCGTTTTCCCGCTCCGCTGCCTGCACCTGACGCTGCAGCCGCTGCCGCTCGGCGAGGCTGCCCTCGGCGAACCACAGCCGGTACTGCAGGAGGAGGACCAGGCAGGCGAGCACGGGGAGCAGCCAGCGCACGGGCCGGATCTCAATGAGCCCGGGGGCGACGCAGCTCCTGGCGCCCGCGATAGGGCGCAGCGGCGTCCAGCTCGGCCTCGATACGCAGGAGACGGTTGTACTTGGCGACGCGGTCCGAGCGGCACAGGGAGCCGGTCTTGATCTGCCCGGCACCGGTGGCCACGGCGAGGTCGGCGATAGTGGTGTCCTCGGTCTCGCCGGAGCGGTGCGAGATGATCGCCGTGTAGCCGGCGCTGTGGGCGAGATTGATCGCGTCCAGGGTCTCGCTGAGGCTGCCTATCTGGTTGAACTTGATCAGGATGGAGTTGCCGACACCGCGATCGATGCCCTCCTTGAGAATGGTCGTGTTGGTCACGAAAAGGTCGTCGCCGACCAGCTGCACCCGATCGCCGAGGCGTTCCGTGAGCAGCTTCCAGCCGTCCCAGTCGCCCTCGTCGAGGCCATCCTCGATGGAGAGGATCGGGTGCGCGGCGACGAGGCCGGCGAGGTAGTCGACAAACCCGGCGCTGTCGTAGTCCCTGCCCTCACCGGCGAGCAGGTAGCGGCCATCCCGGTAGAATTCCGAGGCCGCGCAGTCGAGGGCGAGGGTGATGTCCGTGTCGAGGCCATAGCCCGCCTTGCCCACGGCCTCCGCGATCACCTCGAGGGCGGCCGCGTTGGATGGCAGGCTCGGCGCGAAGCCGCCCTCGTCGCCCACCGCGGTCGCGAGGCCGCGGCCGGCGAGCACTTTCTTCAGGTGATGGAACACCTCGGCGCCGATGCGCAGGGCCTCCGCAAAGGACGTCGCCGCCACCGGCTGGATCATGAACTCCTGGATATCGACGTTATTGCCGGCGTGCTCGCCCCCATTGAGAATATTCATCATCGGCACGGGCATGGACAGGGACGGGCCGCCGGCGAGCTCGTTGATATGACGGTACAGGGGCAGGCCGCGGAACCGGGCGGCAGCCTTGGCGGCGGCCAGGGAGACGGCGAGGATCGCGTTGGCGCCGAAGCGGGCCTTGTTGTCGGTGCCGTCCGCGTCGATCAGCTGTTCGTCCAGCGCGCGCTGGGCGCGGGCGTCACAGCCGAGCAGGAGGTCGCGGATCGGCCCGTTGACGTTGGCCACGGCCTGGCAGACACCCTTGCCGAGGTAGCGGCTGCTGTCGCCGTCCCGCAGCTCCAGGGCCTCCCGGGAGCCGGTGGAGGCCCCGGACGGCGCACAGGCGGCGCCGAGGCTGCCGTCCTCAAGGACAACTTCGGCGAGGACCGTTGGATTGCCGCGGGAGTCGAGGACCTCGAAGGCGCGGACACCGTTGATCATGCTCATGGGGACTCCTTAGCGCTGCAGGAACGCTGCAAATGTCAGTCGATGGCCAGCGGTGGCAGCGCCTTGACCAGCTCGTCCACGGCCTTGGCCTGGGCGAGGAAGGGTTCAAGCTGCGCCAGCGGCAGCGCGCTCGGGCCATCGCAGAGCGCCCGGGACGGGTCCGGGTGCGCTTCGAGGAACAGCGCCGCGATGCCGACGGCGAGGCCGGCCCGGGCCAGCTCCCCGACCTGTGCCCGGCGCCCGCCGGAGGCTTCACCGAGCGGATCGCGGCACTGCAGGGCGTGGGTCACGTCAAAGACCAGGGGCGCGCCGTCACAGGCGTCGCGCATGACCCGGAAGCCGAGCATATCCACTACCAGGTTGTCGTAGCCGAAGTTGCTGCCACGCTCGCAGACCATGAGGCGGTCGTTGCCGCACTCGCGGAACTTGTCGAGGACGTTCTTCATCTGCGTGGGCGAGAGAAACTGCGGTTTCTTGATGTTGATGGCCGCGCCGGTCGCCGCCATGGCGGCCACGAGATCTGTCTGCCGGGCCAGGAAGGCCGGCAGCTGGATAATATCGCAGACCTCGGCGGCCGGGGCGGCCTGCGGTGGCTCGTGCACGTCGGTGATCACCGGCAGGCCGTACTCGGCCTTCACCGCGGCGAGGATCTCCAGGCCCGCCGCGAGACCCGGGCCGCGGAAGGAGTGGATGGACGAGCGGTTGGCCTTGTCGAAGGAGGCCTTGAACACCAGCGGGATGCCGAGACTGTCGCAGACGTCCCGGTAGACACCGGCGACGTCCAGGGCGAAGTCCCGGCTCTCGAGCACATTGACCCCACCGAGGAGCACAAAGGGCTGCCGGTTGCCGATAGACAGGTCTGCGACCGTGACCACCCGATCCGTCATGCGTGCCTCCCGGGCATGCGCTGCTCAGCCGCGTGCAGCGGCGTGCTCACAGGCTGCCTCGATGTAGCTGGTGAAGAGCGGGTGCCCGCCCCGGGGTTGCGAGGTGAACTCCGGATGGAACTGGCAGGCAATGAACCAGGGATGCTCCGGCAGCTCGACCATCTCGACGAGATTGTTGTCCGCGGACCAGCCGGCGACGCGCATGCCCGCATCCTGCAGCCGCTGAATATAGTTGTTGTTCACCTCGTAGCGGTGCCGGTGCCGCTCGTGGATCGTGTCCGCGCCGTAGATTTCGCGGACCCGGCTGCCCGGGGCCAGATGGCAGGGCTGGGCGCCGAGACGCATGGTGCCGCCGAGGTCGGAACCTGCGTCGCGCTGCTCCGTGGTGCCGTCGGCATTCTGCCACTCGGTGATGAGGGCGATGACCGGGTGCGCCGCGTGCGGCTGCATCTCCGTGGAGTGGGCGCCGACGAGGCCGCAGACATTGCGCGCGTACTCGACGAGGGCCACGTGCATGCCAAGGCAGATACCGAGGAACGGAACCCGGTTTTCCCGGGCGTAGCGCACGGCGGTGATCTTGCCCTCCACGCCGCGGTCGCCGAAGCCCCCGGGCACGAGGATCGCGTCGGCGCTCTCCAGCACGCCGGTGCCATCGCGCTCGATATCCTCGGCCTCGACGTGGTCGATCTGCACCTCCGCCAGCGCCTGCAGCCCG
Source organism: uncultured Alteromonadaceae bacterium (assembly GCA_964346365.1). Classification (GTDB taxonomy): domain Bacteria; phylum Pseudomonadota; class Gammaproteobacteria; order Pseudomonadales; family Halieaceae; genus Pseudohaliea. The sequence goes on along the minus strand of CAYFVG010000037.1, from coordinate 3,623 downwards.
CCGTGGGCCAGGGCCTCGTTCAGGGACTTGTAGGCATCCGGCAGCTCCATGTACTTGCCGACCATGGCGACGCGCAGCCGCTGGGTCTTCTCCGAGAACTCCCGGCGCAGTACCTCGTCCCACTCCGCGAGATCCGCCGGCGGGCACTCGAGCTGGAAGCGCTCGGTGATGAAATCGTCGAGGCCCTTCGCGTGCAGAACGCCGGGGATGCGGTAGATGGAATCCGCGTCCCTGACCGGGATAACCGCCCGCTCCTCGACATTCGTGAACAGGGAGATCTTCTTGCAGGCGGAATCGTCGATGGGCACGGTACAGCGGCACAGGAGGATGTCCGGCTGCAGGCCGATGGAGCGCAGCTCCTTGACCGAGTGCTGCGTGGGTTTGGTCTTGATCTCGCCGGCGGTGGTGATATAGGGCACCAGGGTCAGGTGCATGAGCAGGGCCCGGGAGGCGCCGAGCTCGACCTTGAGCTGCCGCGCCGCCTCGAGAAACGGCAGGCCCTCGATATCGCCCACGGTACCGCCGATCTCCACCACGGCGACATCGGCATCGCCGGCGCCCTTGAGGATGCGGCGCTTGATCTCGTCGGTGATGTGCGGGATCACCTGCACCGTCCCGCCGAGGTAGTCGCCCCGGCGCTCCTTGGCAAGGACCGCGTTGTAGACGCGCCCGGTGGTAAAATTGTTGCTCCGGCGCATGGTCGTGCGCGTGAACCGCTCGTAGTGACCGAGGTCGAGGTCGGTTTCCGCGCCGTCCTCGGTAACAAACACCTCGCCGTGCTGAAAGGGGCTCATGGTGCCCGGATCGATGTTGATATAAGGGTCGAGCTTGAGGAGGGTAACCTTGAGGCCGCGGGCCTCGAGCACCGCGGCCAGGGATGCCGCGGCGATACCCTTGCCGAGCGAAGAGACCACACCACCGGTCACGAAGACGAAACGCGTCATGCAAAGCCCTTTCTACGCCGTTGTCAGGGGGCCCACAACACCGCAACGGGCCGGCGTGCCAGGCGCCACGTTCACCGCGCAAGTCCTGCGAAAGATTGCTTTGAGCCTACCAGAGCGCACCCTGCCGCTCAATTGAAAAGCGCCGTCCGCGCGCCCCGGGAAGCAGCCCCGTCGGCGCGGGAGGGCGCCACCCGCGGCGATCTCAGGTGTCGCGGTAGCTAACCCCCGAGCGGTCCCAGTAAAGCACCCAGGGGCTGCCCTCGGCCCGCCAGCGCTCACCTGCCGCGAGCACCCGCTCCCCCGCCACCAGCAGGGGCAGCCGCGCCCGCCACCAGGGCGGCATGCCCGCGTCCTGCAGCAGGGCCTTAAGGCGCCGCCGATGCGGCTCGCCGGCCAGCTGCAGGCGCTCGCCACCGCGCCGGAACGCCAGCGTCGGCGGCGGCGCATCGTCGGGGCCGGTCACGGCAACCGTGCCCACCCCCGGCACGCAGGTCTCTTCCCGCGGCCCCAGGCGCCGGGGCGCAGGCACCGGGAAGGGCTCCGGCCGGGGCAGCAGCCAGGCCGCCGCGCCGAAGCGGCCGAGGCACCAGCCGGGGCCTGCAAGCCGCGGCCCGGTATCCGTCGCCGCGTGGGTCAGCTGGCGCAGGAATTCCTCGAGCGGCGCCCGCGATCCCGGTTCGCAGTCCTCGGCCAGCAGCCAGGCCCGCAGCCGCCCGGGCCCCGCGGCGCCGGCGAGGTCCGCGAGAGCCACGCCGGGGTCGCCAAAGGCGTTATACCAGGTCGGCGGCGCTTCACCGGCCGCCTGTGCAAGATTCGCCGCACTGCGGGTGACCGTGGCACGGTAGCCCGGCCAGCGCGCCTCGATCGCCGGCAGGATGTTGTGGCGAAGGTAGTTGCGGTCCGGGCCCGGATCGTCATTGGCGGGGTCGTCGATCCAGCCCTCGCCCCGGCCGGTGACCCAGGCGCGCAGCGCGCGCCGGGGCAGGCCCAGGAACGGCCGGCAAAGCACTCCGGCCCCGAGGGGACGCCGCAGCGGCATGCCCGCCAGGCCGCGCTCCCCGGTACCGCGGAGCAGGCGCAGGAGCACCGTCTCGGCCTGGTCGTCCTGGTGATGGGCGAGGAACAGGCAGCCGCCCTCCCCAAGCGCAGACTCGAACGCGGCGTAGCGCGCCGCGCGGGCGGCGGCCTCGGGACCGCTGCCGTCGGGCTTCACGGTCACGTGCACGACCTTCAGCGGGACGCCCAGCCGGCGGCAGAGGCCCTCGCAGTGAGCGGCCCAGCTATCGGCCCCGGGGTGAAGCCCGTGATGCACATGTAAGGCCGCGAGGGGTGGCGCTGCGGGCACTTCGGCCCGCCGGTGCGCGAGGGCGAGGAGCAGTGCAGTGGAGTCGAGGCCACCGGAGAACCCCACGAGCCAGTGCCGGTCCTCGCGGCCGCCCAGGGCGGCGGCGAGGGCCTCGGTGACGGCGCTGCCGGGCTCCGGCACGACGCAACCGGCGGGCGGCTCAGTTCCCGTAGGACATCAGGCGCGCATAACGGGCTTCGAGCATGTCCCCGACGGGCGTTTCGCGCAGACGCGCAAGCTGCGCTGCGAGGTGCTCGCGGATCCGCTCGGCCATGAGGTTCACGTTGCGGTGGGCGCCGCCGAGCGGCTCGTCGATGGTCGCGTCGACGATGCCGAGTTCTTGGAGCACGCCGGAGGTGACGCCCATGGCCTGGGCGGCGTCCGGCGCGTTTTCGGTACTCTTCCAGATAATGTTCGCGCAGCCTTCCGGTGAGATCACGAAGTAGGTGGCGTACTGCAGCATGACGAGGTGGTCGCCGACGCCGATACCGATGGCGCCGCCGGAGCTGCCCTCCCCGACCACCACGCAGATCACCGGCGTGCGCAGCCGCGACATGACCGCCAGATTGGTGGCGATGGACTCGCTGATGCCGCGCTCTTCGGAGTCGATGCCCGGATAGGCCCCGGGCGTGTCGATCAGGGTGATCACCGGCAGCTCGAAACGCTCGGCCAGCTCCATGAGACGCAGCGCCTTGCGATAGCCCTCGGGCTTGGGCATGCCGAAGTTGCGGTAGACCTTGTCCTTGACGGAGCGACCCTTTTGCTGGCCGATCACCATGACCGGCGTGCCGTTGAGCCGCGCCGTGCCGCCAATGATGGCCTTGTCGTCGCCGAAACGGCGGTCACCGTGGAGTTCGTCGAAATCCGTGAAGATACGCGGGATGTAGTCGAGGCTGTAGGGGCGCAGCGGATGCCGGGCCACCTTGACGATGTCCCAGGCCGAGAGATTGGCGAAAATCTTCTCCGTGAGCTTGGTGCTCTTTTTACGCAGGGTGGCGATCTCGTCATCAATGCCCAGCTCGGCACCGCTGCCCACGTTCTCGAGCTCCTGGATCTTGACTTCCAGCTCGGCAATCGGTTGTTCGAAATCCAGGTAGTTGGGGTTCATGGCGACCCTTCCTGCAGTGCGTGGGCAAAACGCGGAGTGTACAAAAAAGCGGCGGGGTCTACCACGACCCGGGGAAGAGCGCTGTCAGCCCCGCAGCAGCGTGATCATGATCCCCGCCGCCACGGCCGAACCGATGACGCCGGCGACGTTGGGCCCCATGGCGTGCATGAGCAGAAAGTTGTGTGGATTTGCCTCCAGGCCCACTCGATTGCAGACCCGGGCGGCC
>CAYFVG010000036.1:0-15283 GCA_964346365.1 uncultured Alteromonadaceae bacterium | reverse complement strand
GGCCTTCTGCAGCCCCCCCTGCTGGCGCAGCGCCTCCCTGCGGCTTTGGCCCATCACCCGCGCCATCACGCGACACTTGGCCGGGGCCTGGGTCGCCGGCGGGGGGCTGCGTTGCCGCGTCCGCGCTGCGCAGGCGCAGCAGCAGATCACCTTCGCTGACCGTACCGCCCGCCTCGACGAGGATCTCGACGACCTCACCAGCCGCCGGCGAGGGGACTTCCATGGAAGCCTTGTCCGATTCGAGTACGGCCAGGCTATCGCCCTCGTCGACGGTGTCGCCGACGGCGACCGAGAGCTCGACGAGGTCCACAGGGTCGTCCGAGCCGATGTCGGGCACCGGCACATCCATAACCCCGCCGCCGTTTTCCGCGGCAGCGGCAGCCTCCGGCGGAGCGTCGGCTTCTGCGGAACCCGCGCTGTCGGCGTCGGCGGGTGCTTCGCCTTCGCCAGGGCCGGCCGCGCGCCCCGCTTCACTCTCTCCCTCGGGGCTCGCTGGCCCGTCACCCGCAGAAGGCGCGTCGCCGGCTTCCGTCTCGACCCAGGCGATCGGGTCACCCTCGGCGAGCTGGTCGCCCGTCTTGACGAGCAGCTCGGTGAGGGTACCCGCGACGGTAGAGGGGATCTCCATGGAGGCCTTGTCCGATTCGAGGACAATCAGCCCCTGCTCCACCTCGATACCATCGCCGGCGCCCACCAGCAGTTCGACGACCTCCGCCGCCTCGGCGCCACCGATATCCGGAACGACTACCTGTTCTTTCGCCACCTGTAGCTCCTGGTTCCGGCCGGCCCTCAGGCCAGCATGGGATCGATCTTGTCCGGGTCGATGCCGAGGTCACGGCGCGCCTCGGCCACCTTCGAAGGCTCCACAGCACCCTCGCCCGCCAGCGCGCCGAGGGCCGCAAAGGCGATGAACTCGCGGCTGACCTCGAAAAACTGCCGGAGCTTGGCCCGCGTGTCGCTGCGCCCGAAGCCGTCGGTGCCGAGAACCGTGTAGGACCGCGACAGGTAGGCGCGGAGTTGCTCGCCGTAAGACGTGATGTAATCCGTCGCCAGGACCGCCGGACCCTCGGCGTCCTCGAGAAGCCCGGTGAGGTAGGGGACGCGCGGCTCCTGCTCGGGGTGGAGCCGGTTCCAGCGCTGGCAGGCCCGGCCATCCCGGGCCAGCTCGTTGACGCTGGTGACACTCCAGACATCCGCGGCGATGCCGTAGTCGCTCGCCAGGAGTTCCGCGGCCGCTTCGACCTCGCGGAGAACCGCGCCCGAGCCCATGAGTTGAACCCGCGGACCCTCCTCGCGCGGCGAGCGCCGCAACCGGTACATGCCACGGATGATGCCCTCCTCGACGCCCGCCGGCATCTCCGGATGCGGGTAGTTCTCGTTCATCGTGGTGATGTAGTAAAAGCGATTCTCCCGCTCCAGGTACATGCGCCGGAGCCCGTCCTGGATGATCACCGCGAGCTCGTGGCTGTAGCTCGGATCGTAGCTGACACAATTCGGAATCGTCTGCGCCAGCAGGTGACTGTGACCATCCTGGTGCTGCAGGCCCTCGCCGTTCAGCGTGGTGCGGCCCGAGGTGGCCCCGATAAGGAACCCGCGGGCCTGGCTGTCGCCGGCCGCCCAGGCCAGGTCACCGGTCCGCTGGAAGCCGAACATGGAGTAGAAAATGTAGAACGGCACCATCGGGTAGTCGCTGGTGCTGTAGGAGGTGGCGGCGGCCAGCCAGGCGGAGAAAGCGCCGGCCTCGTTGATGCCCTCCTCGAGGATCTGCCCCTTGATGTCCTCCTTGTAGAACATGATCTGCCCGGCATCGTGGGGCGTGTAGCGCTGACCCACGGACGAATAGATGCCGAGCTGCCGGAACATGCCCTCCATGCCGAAGGTGCGCGCCTCGTCCGGCACGATGGGCACCACCCGCTCGCCGATGGTCTTGTCCTTGGCGAGCGATGACAGGATGCGCACGAACGCCATGGTGGTAGAAATCTTGCGCTCGCCGCTGCCCTTGAGCTGCGCCTTGAAGGCATCGAGGTCCGGCACGTCGAGGGAGCGCTCGCCGCGCCGGCGTGCCGGCACGAACCCGCCCAGCGTCTCGCGCCGTTCGCGCATGTAGCGCATCTCGGGACTGTCCGGCGCGGGCCGGAAATAGGGCACATTGGCCAGCTCGCTGTCGCTGATGGGGATGCCGAAGCGGTCCCGGAACGCCTTCAGGCCGTCCACGTCGAGCTTCTTCAGCGCGTGGGTCTCGTTGTTCGCCTCCCCGGCCTCGCCGGTGCCGTAGCCTTTCACGGTCATGGCAAGGATGACCGTGGGCTTCTCCTGCTGGGCCACCGCGTGCGCGTAGGCGGCGTAAACTTTATAGGGGTCGTGGCCGCCCCGGTTGAGATACATGATCTCCTGATCGGAGAGGTCCTTCACCAGCTCGAGGAGCTCGGGGTATTTGCCGAAAAAGTGCTCCCGGGTGTAGGCCCCGCCGTTGTACTTGTAGTTCTGCAGCTCCCCGTCGCAGACCTCGTCCATCCGCTTCTGCAGCAGCCCCGTCTCGTCGCGCTCCAGGAGCGGATCCCACTTGCGTCCCCAGACCACCTTGACCACATCCCAGCCGGCACCGCGGAAGACGCCCTCCAGTTCCTGGATAATCTTGCCGTTGCCACGCACCGGCCCGTCCAGGCGCTGGAGGTTGCAGTTGACCACAAAAATGAGATTGCCGAGGCGCTCGCGGCCGGCCAGGGAAATAGCGCCCAGGGACTCGGGCTCGTCGCACTCGCCATCGCCCAGAAAGCACCAGACGTTGCGATCGCCCTGATCGAGAAGTTTACGATCCTGCTGGTACTTCAGCAGCCGCGCCTGGTAAATGGCCTGGATCGGGCCGAGGCCCATGGAGACGGTGGGGAACTGCCAATAGTCGGGCATGAGCGAGGGGTGCGGATAGGAGGAGAGTCCGTGGCCGTCGGCCTCCCGGCGGAAGCTGTCCAACTGCTCTTCCGTGAGCCGGCCCTCAAGGTACGAGCGGGCGTACATGCCCGGGGCGCTGTGACCCTGGTAGAAGACCAGGTCCCCCGGGTGGTCGTTGTCGGCGCCGCGGAAGAAGTGGTTGCAGCCGACGTCATAGAGCGTCGCACTCGAGGAAAAGCTAGAGATGTGTCCGCCCAGGCCCTCATCGTTGTCATTGGCGCGCATGACCATCGCCAGGGCATTCCAGCGCACCAGCGAACGGATGCGGCGCTCCATGAACAGATCCCCGGGCATCTGCCGCTGATCCGCCGGGGCGATGCTGTTGCGGAAAGGCGTTGTGATTGCCGTCGGCAGCGGGATGCCATCGATCATGGCCCGCTTCGACAGCTCCTCCATCAGGTAACCGGCACGCTCCTCGCCCCGGAACTTCACCACGTCCCCGAGCGAGTCTATCCATTCGCGGGTTTCGACGGGATCAATGTCTTCGATCATGGCTGGAGGGGCTCCTGGCGTTGCAGTGGAATGTGGGCCCTCTTAGGGAACCCGTTGGAGCAGAAGACCCGCCGCGCACAGGCGTAGGGTCCCTGCGCCAACACTGTTCTTCAGCCTACAGGAGATAGCTGGCACCGTGAATAATGATGCCTGTTCAGAACGATCACGCCTCAATCCACGACCCAGGTAGCATGGTCCGCCTTGACGGCCTCCGCGCTGGTGGCACGCCGGCCGGCGGCCTCGGGCACGATCTCGCTGGCCCCGGGTGCCAGGACCTGCAGCGAGCGCGGCTGCTCGAGGAAGACCGTCCGGAAATAGTCGTCCCACTCGGCGCGATCGAAGTCACTCACCGCCGCTGCCAGCTGGCGACGGCTGTCAAAGGCGTGTTGCCCCTTGGCAATGGACTGCCAGTAGAACTCGGCGCGCTCGAACAGGTTTTTATCCGGCTCCTCGATCTCCGCCATCAAGGCCTTCCGGTGGCGCTGGAAGGCACCACCGTCGAGGGACGGCAGCACCTCGTCGAGGAAGGTCTCCATCGCCGCGACGACATGCGCGGCATCGTGGCTCGGAGACTGCACCAGCAGCACCAGCCCGGGGATGTCGAGCTGCGACCAGGAAAAGGCACTGACAACGTAGCCCAGCTGCTGCTCCGTCCGCAGTTCCTGGAAAAACCCGGACTTCATCACCTGCGCGGCCAGGTCTGTACCCGCCCGGTCGCGCCAGCTGTCGCCGCCGCCCTGCAGATACCAGGCGACCACCGCGTCACCGTGAGGCACGTCGCTCACTAACTGCACCCGCTCGCCGGCACCCAGACGCAGGACCTCCAGCGGGGGCAGGGCCGGCGCCTCGCCCGCCGGCAGCAGCTCCTCGAGGGCCCCTGCGAGGTCGGCGACCGCGGACTGGCGGTAGTTACCGTAGAGCAGTGCCTCGGCGCTGGCGCTCGCCCAGAAGTCCGCGGCGTAAGCCTCGACTGCAGGCAGGTCGAGGCCCTCGAGCGCCTCGATGAGCGCCGCCTCACCATAGTTGCCGTAGCGGAGCGCTTCGCGGAGATCGTCGATGACCTGGCTGGACGGACGCTTGGCAACGGCATTCTCGAGGCCCCGGATGAGGTCCGCACGGAGGTTCTCGAAGCGTGCCGGATCGAAGGCCGGCTCCGACAGCGTGCCCAGTAGGCGCTCGAGCAGGACCTGTTGCCTGTCGTTGTAACCGCTGATGCGCAGGCTGATGCCCCGGGCGTGTTTATAGAGGCTGAAGTTCAGCCCCGCCAGCCGCGCCGGGTACGTGAACGGATTCACCGCGTCTGTCAGGAGCCTCGTGTAGAGGACGGCCGCCGCCCCTTGACGGGCGTCACCGCCCACCAGGGGCGACCGGAAGTTCACGTACAGGGCGCCGCGCGGCACCCGGAACTCCTCGGCCTGCCGGAACCAGATACGCGTGCGCGGGGCTTCCAGGGCGATAGTCGGCGTCTCGGGATTGTCGCCGGCCAGCGGCACCAGCGACAGGTCCTCGGCGATAAAGGCATTCGGCGCCGGCAGGTGCAGGCTCGACGCTTCTTCAGGGGACCAGCGGGCTGCGAGGGCCGGGCCCGCCTCGACACCATAGGGCACGTCGTAATAGGGGGATTTGCGGTCGGTCGGCACGCCGGGGGCGGTCAGGGTGACCTGTGCCCGCTCCGCGCGCATGGCGCCCAGGGCCTCCTCGATAAGCCCCGGCGAGAACCGCTCCATGAGATAGGGCCCGCGCAGGACATCCTCGGGCGCGTAGCGGTGCATGCGCCCGGCCAGAGCACTCACGTAGCCCATGGGCTCACCCTGCTCCCGAAAGCGAAAGTTGATCGCCGCGAGCTCCGACTGCTCCTCGTAAAGCCAGCGCTGCGGCCCCTCTTCGCGCAGCAGTTCGAGGTAGCTGAACAGCAGCGCCAGCACGCGCTCGTGCTCCACCACGCCGCGTTCGGTCAGCGCTACCGTGACGCTGAACAGGGAACCGCCGCGCCAGGACAGCCCCCCGCCGGCGGACAGACCGTCCGCCAGGCCCTCCCGCTTGAGGGCGAGCAGCAGGCTGCCCTTGCCCTCGTGCCCGATAAGATTACCGAGATAGGCCATGGGCTTGGCGCGGTAGCGGTTCCGGTAGTCCGGCAGCTGAAAATTCACCTCCAGCTGCCGCCGCGTGGCCTGCGGCTGCACCGTGACCTTCATGGGCAGCGACGCGGGCTCGAACAGCGGCACCGTCACCGCCTCGGGCTGGTAGTCGTGGTTCGGCACCCGGGAGAACAGCGGTGCCACCAGCTGCTCCAGCTCGTCGAGGGGCTCGGCGCCGAGGACCACCAGGCGCATGGCGTTGGCCGAGTAGTGCTTGCGGTAGAAGGCGATCAGGTCATCGCGCACCGGGGCTCCCGGGCGATCGGCGAGGGTCTCGAGACTGCCGACGGAAAACTGGCTGTAGGGGTGCTCCGGGTTCATGACCGCCTGCAGCACGTCGAGGCCGCGGCGCGGGTCACTTTTCAGGCCCATCTGGTACTCGGCCTGCACGGCGTTTTTTTCCCGGTCGACATAATCGGTATCGAAGCGAGGGGCGATAAAAAACTGGGCGAAACGATCGAGACCCTCCTCGAGGTGGGGCGCGTTGATATCGAAAAAGTAGTTGGTGTGCTCAAAGCTCGTGTAAGCGTTGCGGGAGCCGCCATGCTCGGTGATGTAGCGCTCGTACTCGGCGGCATCCGGATACTTGTCGGTACCGAGGAACAGCATGTGCTCGAGGAAGTGGGCAAGCCCGCCGCGCCCCGGCGGGTTGTCGCCGCTGCCGACCATGACGTCGAGGGCTGCCGCGGCCTTCTGCGTGCCCGGATCCGAAATCAGGAGTGCCTGCAGGCCGTTCTCGAGCGTGAGGAGACGGTAGGCATAGTCGTCTGCGGGGCTCTTTACCGGTTCCGTGTACTCGCGCACGGAGCCCGTGGCACAGGCGGCGAGGAGCAGGGAGAGCAACAGGACGAAGAGCGCCGGCGCGAGCGGCGCAAGTCGCTGGGGCATGGATCAGTCTCCTTGTATGGCTTCCGGTTCGACTTCCCGGGTCGGCCAGGCATTGATGACGGCCTTGATAAGGGTAGCGAGGGGGATGGCGAAAAACACACCCCAGAGCCCCCAGATGCCGCCGAAGAACAGCACGGCGATGATGATCGCCACCGGGTGCAGGTTCACGGCCTCGGAAAACAGAAGCGGCACGAGGACATTGCCGTCGAGGATCTGAATGGCGATATAGACCATCAGGACAACATAGAATTCCCCACTGATGCCCCACTCGAAGAAGGCAACCATAAGGATCGGGATGGTAATCAGGAACGCCCCGATGTAGGGAATGATCACCGAGAGGCCCACCAGCAGGGCGAGCAGGGCCGCATAGTTCAGGCCCAGCCAGGTGAAGGCAACGTAGCTCGCCGCTCCGACGATGATGATCTCGACCATCTTGCCGCGGGCGTAGTTGGAGAACTGCACGTTCATCTCGGCCCAGATCCGCGATAGCAGCGGCCGCCGCCGGGGCAGAAAGCTGGTGAGCCAGTCCGCGATCATCTGCCGGTCCTTGAGCAGGAAGAAAACCATGATCGGGATCAGCACGAGGTAGACCGTCACGGTCAGAAACCCCGGGATGCCGGCAAGGGTGCGGGTCACCAGGCGCTGGCCGAAGCCGGCGACCTCAACCTGGGCCGCGGCGACTACCTGGTTGAGCTGCGTCTCGCTGAACAGGTCCGGGTACTGGGCCGGCAGCACTGCGAGGAGCTGCCGACCCTGCTCGAGCATCCGCGGGACCTCGCCGGCCAGCCCGACGAGCTGGCGCCAGACCAGCGGCAGGAGCCCGAGAAGAACGCCGAAAAAGGCGCCGATAAAAATAACGAAGGCCACCGTAAAACCCAGCCACTGGGGCATACCCGCGCGCTGCAGTACGTTGGCCACACCCTGCACCAGATAGGCGAGCACAATCGCGGCGAGGACCGGTGTGAGGATATCGCCGATGGTGACCAGCAGCACCGTGCCGAGCACCAGCAGCAGCAGCAGCAGGATGGACTCCTCCTCCTGCAGGTAGCGCCGGTACCACTTCCTGAAGACTTCCATCATGGGGCGATCGGCTCCGTTCCAAACGCCGCGGCGGCCCCGCGGGACCAAGTTATCATGCCCGAGCCCGCGGCCGGGTGTACACGCTGGACACTGGCGAGTCGCAACCGGGGCCCGGTCCAACGCCGCGACACGCGCCCCGGGCGCCGGCTCCTCATCGCTTGCGCAGGAGGAAGCGATAGACCCCGTCCCGCTCCTCGCTGAGAAGAAGCTCGTGCCCGCTCTGCTCACAGAACACGGCGAAGTCCCGCACCGCGCCGCTGTCCGTCGCGAGTACCGCCAGCGCCTGCCCCGGCCGGAGCGCATTGAGCGCCCGCTTGGCCTTCAGGAGCGGCATGGGGCAACGCAGGTCGCGGGCGTCAACCTCGCTGTCGGCGGACTCGAGCATAGGGGTTACACCTCCGGGGCGAGGCGCCGGACGTGAACTTTTCCGCCTTGCCGCCGACTGAGTAGGTACGCGCCTGTCCGCGCCATGGCTCTTCTCACCATGGATACGGTCCGGACCCGGTCGCGTAGAATACGTCAAGCCGCCCGCACTGACCAAGGGCGCTTTCGCAAGCAAGGTTGAACTGCATGCCACATCGCCGCCTCCAGGCCCTGCTCGCTGCCCTGCTGGCCCTCGTGCTGGCGGCTGCACCCGTGGGCGCCGTCGAGGACCTGAAACTGCCGAACCTGGGCGAGTCCAGCACCAGCCTGTTCTCCTCGGAGTACGAATACCAGCTCGGTCGCGCCTGGCTGCGCATCTTCCGCGGCCAGGTGCCCACGGTAAACGACCCCCTGCTCTTCGACTATCTGGAGAGCCTGGTCTTCCGACTGGTCAACCACAGCCGGCTCAAGGACCGGCGTGTCGACCTGGTCGTGGTGGACAATGCCACCATCAATGCCTTCGCTGTCCCCGGCGGGGTCATCGGCGTGCACAACGGGCTGCTGCTCTACGCCCGGAGCGAGGACGAGCTCGCCACGGTGCTCGCGCATGAGATCGCCCACCTCAGCCAGCGCCATTTCTCCCGCCGCGTCGAGTTTCAGAAAAAGCAGCAACCGCTGACCCTGGCAACCATGCTGGCGAGCTTCGTGCTGATGGCCGCCGCCGGCGGCGATGCCGGCATTGCCGCCCTGAGCGCGGCCCAGGCGGCAGCCCAGGACTCCGCGCTGCGTTACAGCCGGAGCAACGAGGCGGAGGCCGACCGGGTGGGCATGCAGACGCTGGTGGCGGCGGGCATGGATCCCCATGCGGCCCCGTCCATGTTCGAGCGCATGCTCCAGGCCTCCCGCTACGCCACGGGCAACCGCATCCCGGAGTTCCTGCGCACGCACCCGCTGTCGGAAAGCCGCATCGCCGACACGCGCAACCGCGCCCGGCAGTACCCGAAACGGATCCGCCCGCCGGACCTCACCTACCAGCTCATGCGTGCGCGGGTCGTAAACCAGCTCGCGGACACCCCCGAGGATGCCATCCGCAAGTTCCGCAGCCAGCTCGACGGGGCCCCGCGTTCGCAAACCGCAGCCCGCTACGGCCTGGTGCTCGCGCTGACCGACGCCGGACGCACGGACGAGGCGGGACTCGAACTGGACACTATCTGGGCAGCGGATCGGGAGCGTCTCGAGTACCTCCTCGCCGCCGCGGAGCTGGATCTCGCCCGCAATGAACCAGGCAAGGCCGTCACCAGGCTCTCGGAGCGGCTGCTCCTGTCACCGGGCAATCACCCGCTGGTCATGACCTACGCCCGGGCACTGCTCAAGAACGAGCAACCCCACATCGCCGAGCAGGTGCTGGAAGAGCAGAGCGAGAAGCGGCCGGACGACCCGAACCTCTGGTACCTGCTCGCCGAGGTACAGGGGCTGGCCGGCAATATCGTCGGCCTGCACCAGTCGCGGGCGGAATACTTCATTCTTAACGGCGTGCTGGACGAGGCGGAAAAACAGCTGCGCTACGCTCTGCGCAGCGTGAGCAACGACTACACCGCCAGCGCCCGCATCAACGAACGCCTCAAAGACGTGACGCAGATGAGGGAGCGGCTGGAGTCCCAGTGGGCCACGCGGTAGGTTCCGTCGCTTCGTGAATCGGGCGGGCGGGTTACCCGGTCAATCGCCGCGCACGCGACGCAGCTCCGCGGAGAAGCCCAGCATGCGGCGCAGGGGCCGCATGGCCTGCTCGCCGACAACCGGATCGACCTCGATCTCATTGTCGCCCCGGTCGAAGACCGTAGCGAGGTTGGCAAGCTCGTTCATGGCCATCCAGGGGCAGTGCGCACAGCTGCGGCAGGTGGCGCCCTTGCCGGCCGTTGGAGCAATGATGAATTCCTTGTCCGGGGCCTGCTGCTGGAGCTTGTAAAAGATGCCCTGGTCCGTGGCGACGATGAACTGCTCGTTGGGCATCTCTTTCGCGGCATTGATGATCTGGGTCGTCGAGCCGACCCGGTCTGCCATGTCGACCACGGCCGCCGGCGCCTCCGGGTGCACGAGAACGGCTGCATCGGGATAGACCTTCTTCAGGTCCTCGAGACCGCGGGCCTTGAACTCCTCGTGGACGATGCAAGCGCCATCCCACATGAGCATATCGGCGCCGGTCTCCCGGCGTACATAATCGCCGAGATGTTTGTCCGGCGCCCAGAGGATCTTCTTGCCCTGGTCGGCGAGGTGCTCGGCTACATCGACCGCGATACTGGAGGTGACCACCCAGTCGGCGCGCGCCTTCACCGCGGCCGACGTGTTCGCGTACACAACGACCTCACGGTCCGGGTGCGCATCACAGAACGCAGAGAACTCCGCCGCCGGGCAGCCGAGATCCAGGGAGCAGGTGGCTTCCAGCGTCGGCATGAGCACGCGCTTGTCCGGCGTGAGGATCTTCGCCGTCTCGCCCATGAAGCGCACACCACAGACAACCAGGGTACTGGCCGGGTGGTCGCGGCCGAAGCGAGCCATCTCCAGGGAGTCGGACACGCAACCGCCCGTCTCCTCCGCCAGGGCCTGGATCTTCGACGACGTGTAGTAATGCGCCACGATCACCGCGTTGTGCCGGGCGAGATCGGCCTTGATACGGCCGACGAGGGCAGCCTCTTCTCCGGGGCTCAAATCCTCGGGTTCGGCACGATCCAGGTGCTCCTGCACCTGGATACGGATCGCCTCCAGTCTGTCAGATGCAAGGCTCATGAGGTCATGTCGTCAAGTGGACTGTAGCTATGATTCTAACACAGCTGCTCCCGATACCCACGCAGCCCCCGGCGCTCTCGCTAGGCAACGTCAGTCATCGGTGATAGCCTGCTTAAACCGTTACTTACACGCCACGTCATGACAACGCAGCCGCAAGCGACAGTGACACCGACCACGGCACAGCCGCGGGCCAAGGTACTTGTCAGCGACGACGACATGAACGTGCGCCTGCTCACGCGGCAGTGCCTCGAGGCCGAGGGTATGACCGTGGTGGAGGCGGCCGATGGGCAGCAGGCCCTCGAGGTCTTCCTCCGCGAACGGCCCGATCTCATCTTCCTCGATGTCGAAATGCCGGGTCTGTCAGGTCTCGAGGTGTGCCGCCGCATTCGCGAGACTCCCCTGGGGGAGAGCATCCCCATCATGATCGTCACGGGCTCGGACGATCGCGAATCCATCGACGAGGGGTTCGAGGCCGGGGCGACGCAGTACAAGACCAAGCCGGTGAACTGGTCCCTCCTCGGCCGGGACGTGCAGTACATGCTGCGGGCCAGCAACGCCCTCAACAGCCTGAAGCGCCAGGAAGACCGGCTGCGCTACCTCGCCTACTACGATCCGCTCACCAACCTCCCGAACCGGCTCAGTTTCAACGAGCAGCTCAAACGTATCCTCGAGCGCTCCCAGCGCCTCGGCCACAGTGCCGCGCTGCTGTTCATCGATCTCGACAACTTCAAGCGCATCAACGACTCCATCGGCCATGGGCGCGGCGACCGGTTGCTGGTGGAGATTGCCAAGCGCCTCGCTCTGGAGCTGCATGAAGACGATGCGATCAACGACGTTTCGGACAACAGAAAAACCGATGATCCGGCCTCGCGTGACGGCAACACGGAAATCGCCCGCCTCGGCGGCGACGAATTCACCGTGGTACTTTGTAATGTCCGAAACGTCCGCGACGTGGAGGGGGTTGCCCGGCGGGTGATCCGGAGCCTCTCCAAGCCCATCGCCCTGCACTCCCACAACCCCGTTGTCACTCCGAGCATCGGCATCGCCATGTACCCCCAGGATGGCCTGGACGCGGATAGCCTGGTTCGAAATGCGGATACGGCGATGTACGCGGCCAAGGCCGACGGCCGCGCCTGCTTCCGCTTCTACAACGAGGAGATGAATGCCCGCTCGGTAGAGCAGCTGAAGCTCGAGGAAGATCTTCGCGCCGCCATGCGCGAGGGACAACTCGAACTGCGCTACCAACCGCAGGTGGATACCAGGACAGGCAGCGTAGTGAGCCTGGAAGCCCTCGTGCGCTGGAAGCACCCGATCCGTGGACTCATCTCGCCGGGCGACTTCATTCCGGTGGCGGAGCGTACCGGGCAGATCATCGAACTGGGCGAGTGGGTGCTTCACGAGGTCTCCCGGCACTGCACCTACTGGGAAACCCTCGGTCTCGACAACTTCCGGATCTGCGTCAACATCTCGCCCCTGCAGTTCAACCAGCCGGACCTCGTCGAGCGTGTACGTCACTTTCTCCACCACTCGGGCATGGACCCCGCTCGCCTCGAGCTCGAGCTGACAGAAAGCGCAATCATGACCGACGCCAAGGCCAACATCGACCGGCTCCGACAGCTCAACGAGCTGGGCCTCGACCTGGCGGTCGACGACTTCGGCACCGGCTACTCGTCGCTGAGCTACCTCAAGCGCTTTCCTATCAGTACGCTGAAAATCGACCAGAGTTTTGTCGCCGACATGTCCAGCCAGGACGGTGTCGCTATCGTCGACGCCATCATCGTTCTCGCCAAGACTCTCAAGCTGCGCTCCATTGCCGAAGGCATCGAAACCAGGGACCAGCTCCGGCATCTCTCCTCACAGCAATGCGACCTGCTCCAGGGGTTCTTCTTCGCCCGCCCGCTGTATCCAGAGGATGTGCCGGACGCCCTGCGCTACAATTATGCCCGGGTTATTGACGACGCCTTGAAGGATTGACCCGCGCACATGGCAGGTAAGGTCAAAGGGCCGCTCCGGACTGCAGCCGGGATCACACTCTGGTTTCTCGGGACGGCCGCCCACAGCACCGCGACCCTCTCCGTCATGCTCCAGGGCGACTCAGCGGACGCGATCCGGGAGCAGGTAGAGGCGGCCGGCGGCGAGATCACGCATTTCCTGCCCATCATCGACGCCGTGGGTGCACAGCTGACCCGGCCGCAACTGGAGACACTCCGCGATGCGCCGGCCATTCATCGCATCATCGATGACCTGGACCGGGAAAAGCCTGAGGAGGCGCCGCCTCCGTGCCAGCTCGGGGGCGGGCTGGAGTTGGAAGTGGGCACCACGGGCGTGCGCTGGCGCATTTACAACAAGGGCGAGAGTGCAGCACCGTTAGCGCGTGTCGACGCCAGCTGGCCAGCCGAGCTCGGGGCCCTCGAAACAGCCACCTTCGCGGGGCAGCCCCTGACCATCGACGGGGAAAAAGAGGCCGGAGCCGCCAGGCTGCGCGCGAAAGCAGCCCCGGAACTGGCAGCCGGAACCAGCGAGCGACTCATTCTAGAGTTCGCAGGCCCCGACCCTGCCTCGGCTTTTCCGCAGCGCGACTTCGAGCTCACGGCGCAATTTGCCGAGGACTGCGAGGTCCCGCTTATCCCCGGCTACGACGACAACAACGGCGACAGCCATTACAGCACCGTCGCCGGCGCGGACCTGCTGCACCGGCACGGCATCACCGGCGACGGGGTCACCGTTGCGGTGCTCGATTCGGGCCTCTGGAACGATCCGCGGTTGACAGAGGACACCCGGGGCCAGCCGCGGGTGCTTGCGAGCTACGACGCGATCGCCGGCGAGGAAGTCGACACCGCATTCGACGAAAGCGGGCACGGCAGCCACATGACCAGCATCCTGGCGCAGAACCGGGTGATCAGCCGGCGGGGCGCAGCACCCGGCGCCTGGCGCGGCATAGCCCCCGACGCTGGCCTCGTGGTGGTCAAGGCCTTCAGCCGCGAGGGCCAGGGCGACCTGCTCGACATCGTGCGCGGCGTCCAGTGGATTGTGGACCACCGGGAGACCTACGACATACGCGTCGTAAGCCTGTCCTTCGCCGCCAGACCCCGCTGGCCCTACTGGCTCGACCCGATCAACCAGGCACTCATGCGCGCCTGGGATGCCGGCATCGTGGCTGTCGCCGCCGCCGGCAATGAAGGCCCGGACGACATGACCATCGGCTCCCCCGGCAACCTTCCGTATCTACTGACCGTGGGCGCCATCACAGACTCCTGGACTATCGACGACGCCACCGACGACTACCTGCCGGACTTTTCCTCCCGCGGCCCCACACCGAGCGCCCACATCAAGCCGGATCTCGTCGCTCCCGGCGGCCACATGGCCGGGCTGACCCGGCCCGGCTCGACGCTGATGGCGGAATTCCCGGAGTACCTGTTGCAGAACGGCGACTTCGTGATGACCGGCACCTCCCAGGCGGCGGCCCTGGTTTCCGGGCTGGTGGCCCTCCTGCTGCAGGTCGAACCAGACCTGTCGCCGGATGATGTGAAGTGCAAATTCATGTCTTCGGCAAACCCGGCGATCAGCGCCGACGGCCGCTTGAGCTACTCACCTTTCCAGCAGGGTGCGGGTGCTATCAACATCCAGCGCGCACTCACCCTCGGCGACACCGGCTGCGGCAACCCCGACCTCGACCTGACGGCCGACATCGCCGGCGACAAGCACTTCGAAGGGCCAGCGATCCTTACCGAGAAGGGCGACGTGTCCCTCCCCGGGCTGGACCAGATGGTAACTCCCACCCCACCCGAGAAAGGGCCGAGCACCAGCCGACGGTGGGGCATCAAGGCCCACATCGAGCGCACGACACCGCCACCGGACAGCGCTGCGGAGGCAGCGCCGGACCCCCAACACCCGTTCGACTGGTACGGCCTGTACCTGGAAGAAAAGACCCGCATGGAAGCCCTTTCCCGCCCCACGCAATAAACCCACACCCCCAACTCCCCCGGACAAAAGGGCTACCCCAAAGGGGGTAGCTCACCTTCTTCATCAATTTCGGCCTGCCAACTAACTTCGAAATCAAGGCGAGCAGCTGGGCCTGAAAGTAGAAATCGAGTTGAGAGCCAGACGCGGGGTTTCCTGCGCTGGCAACGTGAATTTTGATTACGACGAAGGTAGGGGTGGAATTATGAAGAGATTGAACTGGATCCAATATGCTAGTTTCGTAGCTGTTTCTAGCGCACTGGCGGCGAGCGGTACTCAAGCTGACGGCCCCGAGGGCATGGCTGGAGCCGTGAAGGCCTCCATAGCCTCAACGCACCAGTACTCCACGAACTCTGCGCCATACAAGTGGGGACAGCAACTGAAGGCACTTAACGCCAAGCCGATTTCAAACGCAAGAGCCGGTACAGAGGGAGGGTATTCGTGGAGAGACAGCGACGAAGTACAATCCAGCACCGCACACCGGCGGTCGACGGTTAGCGTTGACACAGAAACAACACGGGCCGCATCTACCGGCTACCGCTGGGGTATCCGCAGCGATGCTGGCCAGACCGGATACCGCTGGGGCCTCCGCAGCGATGCTGAGCAGACCGGCTACCGCTGGGGCCTCC
>CAYFVG010000035.1:0-15378 GCA_964346365.1 uncultured Alteromonadaceae bacterium | reverse complement strand
GGCGCTGCAGCGCCTTCATGACCTCGCTGTAGACGCGCTCGAAATCCTGCTGGGAGGCCACCACCGATTCCTGGATGGCCGCGAGGAGATCCTTGGCCTGCTGCCGGGTCGAGCCCCGGGACACGGATATCAGGCGTCGCACCTCGGCCACGCGGACGCGGAAAAATTCATCGAGGTTGTTTGAGAAGATACCGAGGTAGCGCAGGCGCTGGATTTCGGGCACGGAGGGATCGGCTGCCTCCTGCAGGACCCGGTCGTTGAAGCGGAGCCAGGATAGCTCCCGCGGCATGAAGAGGTTTTCGTCGAGATCCGCAAGGCGCGGCTGGATGGGGCTGGTCATGGCGCTCCTGTTCTGCTGCTACCGGGCCCAGTCCCGGCGAGGCTCTTCAATATGACAGGAAGGACGGGGCTCTTCCACCATGCTGCCGTGGCAACAGCTCAGACCACGGCGCGCGCCAGGTAGTCGAGCACGCGCTGCGCTACCGGCGCCGGGTGCTCGAGGGGAAAAAGGTGGCCGCCCGGGCAGCTGTGCAATTCCGCCCGGGGCTGCAGCCGCCGCCAGCGCAGGAACATCGCCGCCGAGAGCGTATCCGAGTGCTCGCCGCGCAAGCCCAGGACCGGCAGGCGCAGGCGGGCGAGCGCGGGCCAGACCAGCGGCGCGCTGGCGTAGATAGCCGCCTCCCAGGGTGCGGGAAAAGCCAGCTCCAGGCCGCCGCCAGCGGCGGGCCGGCAGCTCGCCGCTACGTAATCGGAGAGCGCGGTGTCATCAAAGCCCTGGAAGGCGCGCTTGCCGCGGTAGAAAGCGAAGGCCTCGGCCTCGTCGGTGAAGTGCCGGGGCCGGGACAGCGCGCGGCGAATCAGGGGCATGCGTTCGAGGCGGCGACGCGGCGTGAGGCGCGCGCCGACCACGAAGCGCGTCGGCAGGAACACCGGGTCGAGGAGCAGCAGGCCGCGGAAACGCTCCGGGGCGCCAGCCGCCGCGAGCAATCCGATGGTGGCGCCCATGGAGTGCCCGAGGAGCCACGGCCGGTCGAGGCCGGTCGCGTCGAGGGTATCCAGCAGGTCATCCGCGAAAGCGCCCCAGCGCAGGCGACCCGCCGGCGGCTCGGGCGCTCCCCAGAGCGGCCGGTGACGCACGGCGACCAGGCGACAGCCCGTTGCCAGGCGCTGCAGCAGCTGCCGGTAGCTCCCCGGCGGATAGCCATTGGCGTGGGCGAAGAGCACCGGCGCGCCCTCACCGCCGAAATCCTCGATGCGTTGCTCCATGGTCCCTCCCGTCGGTCGAAGAGAAGGGTACGCGATGTGCCGCGCCCCGGGGAGCCCTCGAAATCATTCGCCCACTGCGTATACTGCCTCGTCGGAACCCTCCGGCGCCTGACCCCGCGCGGACAACTTGCCGCGGGCAATTTGCCGCGAACAATTTGCCGTGAACTTGCAAGGAGAACGCCATGGCCCTGGAAACGCTCGCTGCGAGCCGCTGTTTCGGAGGGGAGCAGCTGCGCCTCCGGCACGACGCCAGCAGCCTCGCCTGCAGCATGACGTTTTCCGTGTACCTTCCGCCAAAGGCAAGCGGGGAATCGGTACCGGTGCTCTATTGGCTCTCGGGTCTGACCTGCACAGACGAGAACTTCATGACCAAGGCCGGCGCCCAGCGCTACGCCGCCGAGGCCGGTATTGCCCTGGTCGCCCCGGATACCAGCCCGCGCGGCGACGGGGTGCCCGACGACCCGGAGGGCGCCTTCGACTTCGGCCTCGGCGCCGGTTTCTACGTCAATGCCAGCGAAGCGCCCTGGTCCGCCCACTACCACATGTACGACTACGTGGTGCATGAGCTGCCGGCCCTGGTCGCTTCGGAGTTCCCGCTGCGCGACGGCCCGGCCGCCATCGCCGGTCACTCCATGGGGGGCCACGGCGCCCTGGTGGCGGGCCTGCGCAACCCGGAGCGCTACGCGAGCATCTCCGCCTTCGCCCCGATCAGCGCACCCTCTGCCTGCCCCTGGGGGCAGAAAGCCCTCGGCCACTACCTCGGTCCGGACCGGACGCGCTGGCGCCCCTGGGATGCGGAGGCGCTGATTCACGACGGTGCGGTCGAGCGGCCGCTGTTGGTAGACCAGGGCGAGGCGGACGGTTTCCTCGAGGAGCAGCTGATGCCCGCGCGGCTCGCGGCGGCCTGTCAGGCGCGCGGCTTTGCCGCGACGCTGCGCCGGCAGCCCGGCTACGACCACAGCTACTACTTCGTCGCCAGCTTCATCGGTGAACACATCGCCTTCCACGCGGAGGCGCTGGCGACCTACTGACACTCCGGGTACAGCAGCCGCGTCCATTCCTGCGCCCGGAAAGGCTGCCAGTCATCGAGCGGCTGGGCGAGCCGCTCGGCAACCAGGAACCAGATGGCGGGGTTGAGGGTCATGCCGCAGTGGCTGCCGCGGACCTGGATGCTTTGCGCGCGCGGGTGCGCGCTCTCCGGCGCCTGCCGGGCCGTGCGCCAGTTGCAGATGCCGTCCCCCTTGGAGTAGATCGCAGTGGTCGGCACCGGGGGCGCGGTCGGCAGGACCCTTTCTGCGACAGGCAGGTCGTCGCGGGGGTTGAGGCTGGCAAAGAACCGCGCGGGGTAGGAGCCGGTCCAGCGCCCCTCGCCGAAGGGACTGCCCAGGGAGATCACCTGGCGCACCCGGGTCGGCAGCGCGCGCGCCAGCTCCCGGGCGAAGATGCCTCCGAGACTGTGCCCGACCAGGGATACGGGGCCGCCGTAGCGCGCGGCGAGGAAGTCGACCCTGGCTACCAGAGCTTCGAGCACGCCTTCCCGGGGCCCGAGGTTGCGGCCCTGGGACCACCCGTGAACCGCGTAGCCCTGGCGCGTGAGATAGCGCCGCAGGGCGACGTTGTAGCCGTCGGAGCCGAGAAAGCCGGGCAGCGTCATCACCGGGTGGCCGTCGCCGGCGGGCGCCCGCTCGAGCAGCCGGCGGGCCAGGCGCAGGCACAGCACCTCGAGGACCACGCGATGAGCCTCGGTGAGCGCCAGCAGCGGATGCGGCGGCGGTACCTGGCTATCGATGGGGGGGCGGGCGCGGTCCTCGACCGGGTTGCCCTGGGCAAACGCCTGGATCAGCCTGAACCTCCTGCACGGGGTGCGGGGCGCTTCTTGCGGGAAGCGGAATAGCGTTATATCGCCGGAGCATAACCCACGGCAGCTCCTCGGAAAAGATCGGGAAACTTGGAAAAAACTGAAAGAAGCGAGGGGCCCGCGACCCGCGCGAGCCCGCCCCGCCTGTTCCTGAAAACCCGGTCCTGAAGACTTACTCCTCGAGGCCTACTTCTGCAGATCGGAAAAGGCCTTGTTCAGCTGGTAACGACGGGAGGTCACATAGCGCTCCATGGCCTCCACGCGCCGCAGCGCCGCGTCCAGTCGCTCCTGGGCCCGCTCCAGGCGGACGCCGGCGGCCTCGCCATAGCGGAACGGGTTCTGCGGCCGGTAGTCGTGGCGCCGCTCGTCGTACTCCAGCACGCGCGGGGGGGACTCCACCGCGCCTTCCCCCGGCGCCGATCCCCGGGGGCGCGGCGCCAGCAGCAGCCAGCCCGCCAGGTAGGCCCAGAACACGAGCGTTCCGGTGAACAGGAAGGCGGCGACCAGCAGCAGCCGCACTACCCAGTGGTCCACGTCCCAGTAGTCGGCAATACCAGCACAGACACCGGCGATGCGTCCGCGGCGGGTATTGCGGTAAAGATCCATGCCCCAGCCCGCGCGCCTGCGCGCAGCGAAGCTGCGTTTATCTCTGTAGCTCATGGTGTGGTCTCCTCATTGCGACCGCGGCCGTCCTGCTGCCGCCAGTCGGGATGCTCGACGTCGAGGATCGACTCGAGGGTGCCGATACGCTCCGTCAGCCGGTCCACGGTCACCAGCATGGTCTCGATGCGCTGCCGGTCCTCGTCGTTCAGGCCGCGGCTCGAGCGGTTCACGCTGCGGTAGTGCATGGTGAGCCAGATCGGCGCCACCACCACCATGAAGAGGATGGTGGGGACAAACATGAATTGCCAGAATTCCATCGGTCGGTCCTATGCTCGAAGATGTCTGCAAAGATGGCTGTAAAGGTGGCTGCAGGGGTATGACACCGTGCGGCCTAGCCCCTGCCTGCACCGTCCCTGCGCTCGCCCTGCGTGCTTTCGCCCTCCCGGCCCTCGCCTTCCCTGGGCTCGCCCCCGACCTCGCGACGCAGCCGGGCAAGTTCCTCATTGAGGCGCTCGTCCTCGGCGAGAGCGTCGATCTCCGCGGCCAGGCCCGGGGAGACATCCCGGCCCATGTCCATGACGTCGAGCTGGCTTTCCAGGTTGTCCATGCGCCGCTCGAAATGCTCGAAGCGGTTGAAGGCATCGTCAAGGGCTTCCCGGTGCACCTGGCGCTTGACCTTGATGCGCGATTCCACGGTGGCGTTGCGCATGGCCAGGGTCTTCTGCTTCGCCTTGGCATCCGAGAGCTTCTGCTGCAGCTGGCCGATTTCCTCGTTGAGGTGCGCGACATGCTCGTCGGTGGCGCCGAGCTCGTCCTCGACGGCGCTCACCTCCTCATCCAGCTCGCGCTTTTCCTGCAGGGCGGCCCGGGCCAGGTCCTCCCGGCCCTTGCGGATCGCCAGTTTCGCCTTGGTCTCCCAGCCCTCGGCCTCGCCCCGCAGCTGTTCGAGGCGGCGCGCCGCCTGTTTGCGGTCAGCGATCACCCGGGCGGAGGAACTGCGCACCTCCACCAGCGTATCTTCCATCTCCTGGATAATAAGCCGGATCATCTTCTCCGGGTCCTCCGCCCGGTCCAGGAGCGAGTTGAGATTGGAATTGATGATATCGGTCATGCGGGAAAAGATACCCATGATCATTCTCCTGTGGCTGAATCGTCGCAGGGGTTCCCGCGAGCCCCGAGCCGGCTGACGCCTTCGATCACGACCACCACCTGCAGCCAGGTCAGCAGGCCCGCGAGGGGGTCGATGCCGCCGGCAAGCGCGGCGGCGACCAGCGCTAACGCGGAGTAGGTGAGCAGTCTGTCGGGGCGCGCCGGCACGATTGCGGGTCCTCTGTCTGCTGCGGACCGGGACATCCGGCCTCGTCACCACAAGGGAAACAAAGCACGCGCCAAAATCCATGAAAATCAGCAAAAACAGAAGCTTAAAGGCTATTTCTAGATTTTATACTACTAGCTTCCCCTCAAAAAAGGTAAAATTTGCCGCCTTAAAGGCTGGAAAAACCAGGCGTTAAGGCCTAAAAACCCACTATGCGTACTCCCGATAGCATGATCGGCAATTCCGAGGCCCTGGCCGCGGCGCTGGATCACCTCTCCCGGCTGGCCCCGATCAACCGCCCGGTGATCGTCCTCGGCGAGCGCGGCACCGGTAAAGAACTGGCCGCCGAGCGCCTGCACTTCCTCTCTCCGCGCTGGGACGCCCCCTTCGTCAAGGTGAACTGCGCGGCCATGGCCGAATCCCTTCTCGAGTCGGAGCTCTTCGGCCACGAGCCCGGGGCCTTCACCGGCGCCACCGGCACGCACCGGGGGCGTTTCGAGCGCGCCGATGGCGGCACGCTCTTCCTCGACGAGCTGGGCACGACTTCGGCGCGGCTGCAGGAAAAGCTCCTGCGCCTGGTCGAGTACGGGGAGTTCGAGCGCCTCGGCGGCCAGCGCACGCTGCAGGTGGACGTGCGGGTGGTGGCGGCAACGCACGCCGACCTCCCGGCCCTGGCAGCGGCCGGCGAGTTCCGCCAGGACCTCCTGGACCGCCTCGGCTTCGACGTGGTCTACCTGCCGCCGCTGCGCGCGCGCCGCGAGGACATTGCCGAGCTCGCCGAGCACTTTGCCATCCAGATGAGCGCCGAGCTCGGCTGGACACTGTTTCCCGGTTTTACCGATGCCGCCCGGGCCCGACTCCGGGAGCACCCCTGGCCCGGTAACGTGCGCGAACTGAAAAACGCCGTCGAGCGCTCCGTGTACCGCTGGGGCGATGCATCGGCGCCGGTCGACGCCGTGGTGCTCGACCCCTTCGCGGAAGGCCGCCCCGCGGCGGCGCCACCCCCGCCGCCCGAGGCCGGAGCGGCCGACGCTGGCGAGGACGGGGCGGCCAGGCCCCTGCGCCAGCGGGTCGACGCCTTCGAACGCGCTCTCCTCAGCGAGGCCCTGGCCCGCCACGGGCACAACCAGAAGCGCACCGCCGCCGTCCTCGGCCTGAGCTACGACCAGCTGCGCGGCCTGCTGCGTCGCCACGACTTGCGTACCCGGCGCCGCCGGCGCGACACTGCCACGTCCCCCTGACCCAGGAGCACAACATGGACCTCTCTCTCAGCGACCCTTCCCTCCTCAAGACCGGTGCGCTCGTCGACGGTGCATGGATCGACGCGGACGACGGGGCGCGCCTGCCCGTCAGCAACCCCGCCACCGGCGACACGGTCGCGGCGGTCGCCCGGGCGGGGACGGCGGAGACCCGCCGCGCCATCGAGGCGGCCGCGCGGGCCATGGTCGACTGGCGCAAACGTCCGGCCAAGGAGCGGGCGAAACTGCTTCGGGCCTGGTACGACCTGCTCATGGAAAACCAGGAAGACCTGGCGCGTATCATGACCGCCGAGCAGGGCAAGGTGCTGGCCGAGTCCCGCGGTGAGATCGCCTACGGCGCGTCCTATATCGAGTGGTTCGGCGAGCAGGCCAAACGTGTCGACGGCGACATACTCCCGGGCCCGGCCGCCGACAAGCGCATCCTCTGCCTGCGCGAGCCCGTTGGCGTGGTCGCCGCGATCACGCCCTGGAACTTCCCCAACGCCATGATCGCCCGCAAGGTGGCACCGGCGCTCGCCGCCGGCTGCACGGTGGTCGTCAAGCCCGCCAGCGAGACGCCGCTGTCGGCCCTCGCCATGGCCGAACTGGCCCTGCGCGCCGGCCTGCCCGCGGGTGCGGTCAACGTCGTCGCCGGCAGCGCCTCGGCCATCGGCGGCGAACTCACCGCCAACGCGACGGTGCGCAAGCTCACCTTTACCGGCTCCACCCCCGTCGGCAAAACCCTCGTCGAGCAGTGCGCAAAGACCCTCAAGCGCACCTCCATGGAGCTCGGCGGCAACGCGCCCTTCATCGTCTTCGACGACGCGGACCTCGACGCTGCAGTGGCGGGAGCCATGGCCTCGAAGTACCGCAACAGCGGCCAGACCTGCGTCTGCACGAACCGCTTCCTGGTCCAGGACAGCATCCACGACGCCTTTGTCGAGAAGCTGGTCGCTGCGGTCGGCGAGCTGCGGGTGGGCAACGGTATGGAGGAAGGGATCGCCCAGGGTCCGCTGGTCAACAGCGGCGCGGTAGAGGACGTACACGCGCTGGTCTCCGCCAGCGTCGATGCCGGCGCCCGGGTCGCCCTCGGCGGCGCGCCGCACGACCTGGGCCCCTGCTTCTACCAGCCGACCGTACTCACAGAGGTGGACGCGGGCATGCCCGTCTTCCAGACCGAGATCTTCGGCCCCGTGTCACCGGTTACCCGCTTCGGCGACGAGGCCGAGGCAATCCGCCTGGCCAACGACACCCCCTTCGGCCTCGCCAGCTATTTCTACACCCGCGACCTGGGCCGCGCCTGGCGCGTCGCCGAGGGCCTCCAGTACGGCATCGTGGGCATCAACGCGGGGGTTATCTCCAACGAGATGGCGCCCTTCGGCGGGGTCAAGGAGTCCGGCTCGGGACGGGAGGGCTCCAAGTTCGGCATCGACGACTACACGGAGATCAAGTACGTGCTCATGGGGGGCCTGGGCGGCTGAGGTCCCGGCGCGGTGATCTCCCTGCTGGCAGCCTTTTTTCTCGTCGCCATCGTCACCTCCTTCCTGTGCTCGCTCTGGGAGGCGGTGCTCCTGTCCATCACGCCGGCCTACGCCCGGCTGCAGCTCGCCGAGGGCGGCCGCATCGGCGCCCGCCTGGAGCGCTTCAAGCGCAACATCGACCAGCCCCTGGCGGCGATCCTCACCCTGAACACCATCGCCCATACGGTCGGCGCGATCGGGGTGGGCCAGCAGGCAGCGCTGATCTGGGCCGACGCCAACCCGCTCATCACCTCCCTGGCGGTACCGGCGGCCATGACCCTGGCGGTGCTGATTCTCTCCGAGATCATCCCCAAGACCCTGGGCGCGAGCTTCTGGCAGCGCCTGGCGCCCTTCACGGTGCGCTCCCTCGCCTTCGTGATCACCGTGCTCTACCCCCTCGTCTGGGGCTGCCAGCTCGTGACCCGGACCCTCAACCGCAGCGAGTCCGCCAGCGTGCTGACACGCTCGGAATTTCTCGCCCTGGCCGAGCTCGGCGCCCAGGAGGGCGTCTTCGAGCGGGGCGAAACAGCGATCATCCGCAACCTGCTGCGCTTCAAGGACGTCACCGCGCGGGACGTGATGACCCCGCGCATGGTCGTGCGCACGGCCGATGCCGACACCACCGTGGCGAGCTTCCTGGCGGCGAATCCGGGGCTGCGCTTCTCCCGCATTCCCCTCTTTCGCGCCGGCCGGGAGGAAGACATCGGCGGCTACTTCCTGCGCACCGAGGCCCTCGAGCGCCAGGCGGCCGACGAGCCGGACCTCAAGCTCGGGGAACTGCAGCGGCCGATCCCCGTGGTCCCCGAGCACTGCCCCCTGCCGGCGCTGTTCACGCGGTTCCTGGAGAAGCGCGAGCACATTGCGCTGGTTATGGACGACTATGGCGGTATGGCCGGCATCGTGACGATGGAGGACGTGATCGAGACGTTGCTGGGCCTGGAGATCGTTGACGAGTCGGACGCGGTGGCCGACATGCAGCAGCTCGCGCGGCAGAACTGGGAGTCGCGGGCGCGCGCCCGCGGCATCCTGGAATGGCCCGAGGGAACGGCCGGGGACCGATCGCCCCCGGCGGCGCACTGATCAGCGCAGAGTCCGCTCGAGGGCCGTCTCCCAGGATTCCCGGCGCCGGCGCCGGGCCGGCGCCGACAGCCCGACGCGAAACTCGTCCCCCGCCTGCCAGCTGCGGCGTATGTCTGCGGTACCCCGCCACAGCCCGATGCCGACACCGGCGAGATAGCTCGCCCCGGCCACCGTGGTCTCGATGACCTGCGGGCGGATGAGCTTGCGTCCGAGCACGTCGGCCTGGATCTGCATAAGCAGGTCGTTGGCGGACGCACCGCCATCCACGCGCAGCGGGCGCATGCGCCGGCCCAGGTCCTTCTCCATGGCGCGGAGAATATCGGCGTTCTGCAGGGCGATGGCATCCAGGGTGGCCCGGGCGATATGGGCCCGGTTCGTGCCGCGGGTGAGGCCGGTGATCAACCCCCGGGCCTCCGGCGCCCAGTGCGGCGCCCCGAGGCCCGTCAACGCCGGCACGAATTCCACGCCGCCGTGGTCCGGCACTTCCTTCGCCAGGGCCTCCACGTCGGAGGCGCGGCGAATGAGCTTCAGCCCGTCGCGCAGCCACTGCACCGCGGCGCCGCAGATGAAGGCGCCGCCCTCGAGGGCGTAGACGGGCTTGCTGTGCTCCCCCAGCTGCCAGGCCACCGTGGTCAGGAGACCGGCGTGGGAGTGCAGCAGTTCGTCACCGGTGTTCATAACGATGAAGGAGCCCGTGCCAAAGGTGCACTTGGCGTCGCCGACGCCGAAACAGGCCTGGCCGAAAAGCGCGGCCTGCTGGTCCCCGGCCATGCCGGCGATAGGGATACCGTCGGGCAGCCCCCGCACTCCACGGGTATGCCCGAGCACCCCGCTCGTAGGCACGATGGACGGCAACAGCTCCCGCGGCACCTCGAAGCACTCCGCCAGCTCGCTGTCCCAGGCCAGGGTCTTCAGGTTCATGAGACTCGTGCGCGCGGCATTGGACACATCGGTGACGTGCCGCTCCCCGCCGGTAAGCTGCCAGACCAGGTAGCTGTCCACGGTGCCGGCGGCGACCCGCCCGGCGGCGAGCTTGCGCCGGATGCGCGGCGTGTTGTGCAGCAGCCAGCGGAACTTACTCGCCGAGAAGTAGGGGTCCAGCATCAGGCCCGCCTTCCGGCGCACGGTTTTCTCGAAGCCCCGGGACTTCAGGGTCTCACAGAACTCCGTGGTTCGACGGCACTGCCAGACCACCGCGTTGTTCAGTGCCTCACCGGTCTGCCGGTCCCAGAGCAACGCGGTCTCGCGCTGGTTGGTGATGCCGATGGCGGCGATATCCCCGGCCTTGCACACGCCCCTGCGCAGCACCCCCCGGATGCCTTTCTCGACCGAGGCCCAGAGCTCGTCGACGCGGTGATCCACCCAGCCGGGCCTCGGGTAGTGCTGCGGAAACTCGTTGTTGACGCTGGCCCGCAGCCGGCCCGTCGCGTCCATGAGGGCGACGGTGGTGCCGGTGGTGCCCTGGTCGATGGCGAGGATGTAGTCAGCCATGGCTCAGGTACCGTAGCCCTCGATGGCCTTGATCTCGAGGAAGTCCGAGAAGCCGTGGGCGCCCCACTCGCGGCCGTTGCCGGACTGCTTGTAGCCGCCGAAGGGCACGGCGAAGCCGCCCCACTCGTCGTTGATGTGGATGTTGCCGGCGCGGATCTTCCCGGCCACTCGCCGCGCGTGCTCGATGTTCTCACTCGCCACGAAGGCGGCGAGGCCGTAGGGTGTGTC
Source organism: uncultured Alteromonadaceae bacterium (assembly GCA_964346365.1). GTDB lineage: Bacteria > Pseudomonadota > Gammaproteobacteria > Pseudomonadales > Halieaceae > Pseudohaliea. The sequence continues at coordinate 4,779 of CAYFVG010000035.1, read as the reverse complement.
GTTGGCGATGCGGATGGCCTCCTCCTCGGAATCGTAGGGCAGCATGGCCAGCACCGGGCCGAAGATCTCCTCCCGGGCGACGGTCATGTCGTTGTTTACCTCGGAGAAGACCGTCGGGCGCACGTAGTACCCCTGCTCGAGCCCCTCGGGTTTGCCCGGCCCCCCGCAGACCAGCTTCGCGCCCTCGTCGATACCGCGCTCGATGAGACCCTGAATCTTGTCCCACTGTACCTTTGACACCACCGGGCCTACCTGCGTGCGCTCGTCAGCGGGATCGCCGACGACGACTTCCCCGGTCACCCGGCGGGCGATCTCCTCCGCTTCCGCCAGGCGCGCGCGGGGCACAAGCATGCGCGACGGTGCGTTACAGGACTGCCCCGTGTTCTCGTACATCCCCTCGACGCCGCTGGCGACGGCTTTCTCGAAGTCCGCATCCTCGAGAATGATATTGGGCGACTTGCCGCCGAGTTCCTGGGTCACACGCTTGACTGTCGGCGCGGCATTCTGCGCCACCAGAGTGCCGGCGCGGGTCGAGCCGGTGAAGGACATCATGTCGACCCCCGGGTGCTTCGCCAACAGGGTGCCGACGCCCGGGCCGTCACCGTTGACCATGTTGTAGACGCCGGCGGGCACGCCGGCCTCGTCGAGGATCTCGCTGAAGATCCAGGCAGACAGCGGCGCAACCTCGCTGGGCTTGAGCACGACCGTGCAGCCGACCGCCAGCGCCGGGGCCACCTTGCAGGCGATCTGGTTGACGGGCCAGTTCCAGGGCGTGATCAGGCCGCAGACCCCGATCGGTTCCTTGACCACGCGGTGCGCGCCGATCGCCTCCTCAAAGGGGTAGTCGCGCAGCACCCGGGCTGCCTCCTTGAGGTGACCGAGACCGGTAAAGGCCTGGCTGCCACCGGCGAGGCCTCTGGGGGCGCCCATCTCTTCGCTGATCGCTGCGGCCACGTCGCCGAAGCGCTTCTTGTAGACAGCCGCACAGGCCTCGAGGAGCTCGACGCGCTCCTCGCGACTCGTCTCCGCATAGCTTTCAAAGGCGCGCCGGGCGGCGGCGACGGCGCGGTCGACGTCCGCCTCGCCGCCGAGGGAAATCCGGGCACAGACGGCTTCCGTCGCCGGGTTGATGACATCGAGAGGGCGGGGCTCAGCGGGGTCGACCCACTGACCGTCGATATAGAAGCGGATGTAGTCGCGCATGGCCGACTCCGTACTTATTAGCTGCACGCAAGTGTAGCACCGGCCCGCGGCCGGGTCGCGGCACGGCGCCGCGACAGCCGTGACTGTGCCACCGCCGTCGCGGTTGCCACCCCCGGCGGCATCCCCGAGAATAGCGGGCCATCAATAGTCGCCCAGGCAGGAGTGCGCCCATGAACATGGACATCGGCAGTGACGAGATGACCCTCTTTCGCGATATGGCCCGGCGGGCCTTCGAGCAGGAAATCAGCCCCCACTTCGAGCAATGGGAGGCGGCGCATCTCGTACCGCGGGAGCTGTGGAACACCCTCGGCGCCGCGGGCCTCCTCTGCGCCGACGTCGACGAAGCCTACGGCGGTGCCGGCACCTCGCCGCACGTCACCCTGGCGCTCATCGAGGAACTGTCGGCCATGGGCTTCGGCGGCATTGCCAGCGGCTATGGCATTCACTCGAACATTGTCGCACCTTACCTCTCCCGGCACGGCAGCGAAGCGCAGAAGCAGCAGTGGCTGCCGCGCATGGTTACCGGCGAGGTCGTCGGCGCCCTGGCCATGACCGAGCCCGGCGCCGGCTCGGACGTCCAGGCGATCCGCACCAATGCCGTCCGCGATGGCGACGAGTGGATCCTGAACGGCTCCAAGATCTTCATTACCAACGGTATTCACGCCGACCTGGTGATCGTCGCGGCGATCACCGATCCCGGTAAGGGCGCCAGGGGCACGAGCCTGTTTCTCGTGGACGCGCACCTGCCCGGCTTCGAGAAAAGCAGGAAGATCGAGAAGATCGGCCAGCACAGCTCCGACACCGCCCAGCTGTTCTTTCAGGATGTGCGCCTGCCCGCCGACGCGCTCCTCGGCGAGGAGAACCGGGGCTTCGTCATCATGATGGAAGAGCTGCCCCGGGAGCGCCTCGGCATCGCGGCACAGGCCGTGGCCGCCGCCGAAGGCGCCCTGGCGCTCACGGTGGACTACGTGCAGGAGCGCAAGGCCTTCGGCCAGGCCATCGGCGCTTTCCAGAACACGCGCTTCAAGCTCGCGGATGTAAAGACGGAGATCGCCCTGAACCGGGCCCTCTACGAGCAGTGTGCCGACGAGTACGCCCGCGGCCGGCTCACCGCGGACAAGGCGGCCATGCTCAAGCTGGCATCCTGCGAGATGCAGTGCAGCACCGTCGACGACTGCCTGCAGCTCTTCGGTGGCTACGGCTACACCAGCGAGTACCCGATCTCGCGCTTCTACACCGATGCCCGCATCCAGCGCATCTACGGCGGCTCCTCGGAGATCATGCGCGAGCTGGTGGCTCGCAGCATGCTCGGCAAGTAGGCGCGCCTCAGGCGATCACGCCCTCCGCCCGCAGCGCCGCCTGCTCGTCCTCGGAAAGCCCGAGAAGGTCGCCCAGGATCTCGCCGTTGTGGCTGCCTATGCCACCGCCGGGCCACTCGGTGCGTCCCGGCGTCGCTTCCAGCCGCGGCATGATCGCCGGGATCTTCAGCGGTTCGCCGTCCACCTCGACGGTCTCGAAGAGCCCTCGGGCCCGAAAGTGCGGGTCCGCGACCATGTCCGCCACGCTGTAGATCGGCCCCACCGGCACCCGCGCCGCCTCGAGCTGCTCGCTGACTTCGGCGGCGGTGAGCCCCGCACACCAACCGGCCAGGGCCGCGTCGATGGCGGCCTCCTGACGCACGCGGCCGGCGTTGTCCGCCAGCGCCGGATCCCCGGCCATGTCCGGCCGACCGGCGACGGTCATAAGCCGCTTGAAGATCGAATCGCCGTTGCCGCCGATAATCACGTAGCGGCCGTCGGCGCAGCGATAGGTATTGGTCGGCACGATCCCCGTGATCGTCGTCCCCGAGGGCTCGCGCACAAGGCCCGCGCCGTCGAACTCGGGGACGATGGCCTCCAGCAGGTTGAAAATGGACTCGTAGAGCGCGATGTCGATGGTCTGCCCCCGCCCGTCGCGCTGCCGCTGGATCACCGCCAGCGCGATGCCGAGGGCGGCATGGATGGCGGAGAGCGTATCGCCGAGGGACAGGTTGGGGCGCACCGGTGCCCTGCCGGGTTCACCGTTGATATAGCGAAAGCCTCCGATGCCCTCGGTCACCGAGGCGTAGCCCGGTTTGTCGGCGTAGGGGCCGGTCTGCCCGTAGCCGGAAATCCGCGTGTAGATCAGCCCGGGGTTGCGCTCTTTCACCACCGCGGGCCCGAGGCCCCACTGTTCCATGGCGCCCGGACGGAAATTCTCCACCAGCACGTCGGCGCCGTCGAGAAGCTGCAGGGCCAGCGCGCGACCGCGCGCAGTCTTGAGGTCGAGGGTAACGGATTTCTTGTTGCGGCCGAGACTGCGGTACCAGAGCGAGGTGCCGTCGCGCACTTCGCGCCAGCCGCGGATCGGGTCACCGCCGGGCGGCTCCACCTTGATCACCTCGGCACCGAAATACGCCAGGATCGTCCCCGTAAACGGCCCGGCCAGCAGCTGCCCGAGCTCTATGACCCGCAGGCCTTCCAGCGGTCGCGCACCGTCACTCATGGTCTGCCCCCCTGCTGTCCGCGGCGCAGTTTACCCGCAGCACGGGGAGCTGGCGAGCGGCGTGTTCCCGGGCGGTGTGGTCCCGGGGGCGGTGCTGTCCCGACGGGCGGTGCTGGCGTCTCCCGGGTCATCTGCTAGCATAAGATGAGTGTCGGGCATTCGCCCGCGCCCAGGACCCAGGCCACAGGAGAAACCCACCCATGCCGATGACCCTGAAACGCACCCTCGCCGCCGCAACCGTCGCCGCGTCCCTCGCAGCTGCGCCGCTGGTGAGCGCGCGCCTCGATTCCAGCGAACCGCTGCAATCCTACCGGCAGTCCTACTTTGCCATCGTCGCCATGAACTTCGGCCCCATCGCGGACATGGTCAAGGGCGATATTCCCTGGGATCTGGCCAAGCTGCAGGGCTGGGCGGATGACCTGGAGACGGTTACCGAGCTCGACCTGCTGCGCGGCTTTGCCCCCGGCTCCGAACAGGGCACCACCCGCGCCAGGCCGGCGATCTGGGACAACATGGATGACTTCGAGGCCAAGCTCGCCGACCTCAAGGACGCCGCGGAAGCCCTCGACGACGCCGCCGAGGGCGGTGACAGGGGCGCCATCGCCCAGGCAGTGAGGACCACCGGCGGCACCTGCAAGGCCTGCCACGACGAGTACAAGTCGAAGGACTATCTCTACTGATTCACGCGGGTAACCGAACCGACGCCGGGCACGCCGGCGCGGTCTTCGTCGCCGGCGCGACGGGCTATATCGGCCGCGCCCTGGTTCGCGAGCTCTGCGGGCGCGGCCACCGGGTCGTCTGCCTGGTCCGCCCGCAGAGTGGCGTGGGCGCGCGGGAAAGCCCGGAGGCTATCGGCCGCGCCCTGCCCGGCGCCGAAATCCGTGTCGGCGACGTCACTGACCCGCGCAGCCTGCGCGAAGACGGCCTCGCGGGCGAGCGTTTCGACGCGGTTTTTTCCTGCCTCGCCACCCGCGGTGGGGGTATTCGCGATGCCTGGGCGGTTGAGTACGAGGCCAACCGGGTCCTGCTGGACGCGGCGCTGACCGCCGCCAT
>CAYFVG010000034.1:0-15383 GCA_964346365.1 uncultured Alteromonadaceae bacterium | reverse complement strand
GGACTCGATGGTCCGGCACACCGGACGGCACGCGTGCCGGTTCGAGCGCCTCGTCGTTGTCAGGCTGGTGCCCGGAGCCGGACTCGAACCGGCACGGCCGCAATGGCCTGGAGATTTTAAGTCTCCTGTGTCTACCAATTTCACCACCCGGGCGCGGGGCGGAGCATAGCACAAGGCACCGCGCAGGCGCCCTGCCGTAGGTCGCGCGGTATACTGCGGCGATCGCATTGACCTCGGGATTCCAGGGCAAACGTGCGCAGCTTGGCTCTCGTATTTCTCGTTTTCGCCGGGTTCCTCCTGGTCGCCCTCGTCGCCCTCCTGTCCCTGGACCGGGCCCTCTTTACGGCGGCCGCTTACCTGGTGGAAAGCGTCACGCCCTACCGGCTCGTGCTCGACACCCCGCCCCTGGACCGCCGATCGGGTCGCTTCAGCGCGGGCGGCGTTCGCCTCTACCAGCAGGGCTCCGACGGCCCCCCGCTGCTGGCCGTACAGGACCTGCAGCTTCAGCGGTTTATGGCCCTGCTGCGCCGGGGCGACCTGCGGGAGAGCGCGGTCTCCGCCGCCAGCGTGCAGGTGTACGTCGACGTTACGGACAGCGCGGAAGATCCCGCCCCCGCGACCTGGTTGCGCCAGACCCGCTGGCTGCCGCAGTCTCTCGACCTCGGCGTCGTGCACGTCATCAGGCGCGGCTCCGACGTGCGCATCGTGCCGCTGCGCAACAGCCGTGGCCGCTGGACCGAGGCCGGGCGCTTCATCCTCGACAGCTCCGCGCAGCTGCCCACCAAGACCCTGCAGCTGGCGTTGACCCTCGAGGAACCGGCCCGCGATTCCATCGACCTCAAGGCAACGATAACCACACCCGCGGATGCGAGCGTAGTGACCCTGGATGGCGGCCTGGCCGCCGGCAGCGGGACCCTCGAATACCGGCTGGCCGTGGATGGCGACTATCGACGCGTCGAAACCCTGCTCGCCCTTCTCGACGATGATGCCTACGGCTTCGCCGGGCGCCTCCGGCTTCGTGGCGACCTCACCGGCAACCTCGCCGGTGCGGACCTCGCCGTGCAGCAGCTGACCCTGGACAACCGGTCCGCCTACGACTTCAAGGCCAGTGGCAGCCTGCGCTGGCGCAGCGGCCAGCCCGTCACTGCCGACCTGGTGGCGCGGGGGACCATGGCGAGCCTGGGACCCTTCACTGCGCTCCTCGGCACGGACCTTGCGGCCCTTGGCGAGGTCGACGCCGCCCTCGAGCTGGACGGCACCCTGCGGCGGCCCCGGGTCCGCCACTTCGCGTTCACCAGCCGCAGCGACCGCGGACTGTCGCTCACGGTCGAGCCCGGGGGCGGGGCGCTTTACCTCGACGAACAGCTGCCCATGGACATGACGCTCAGGCTCCGGGCCAGCGGGCCTGCCGCGACCGCCCTCGCCCCCTGGGTGGAGGTCCCGCCCCTGGAGACCGGTCCCTGGGAACTCACCGGCACGGTGCAACGGCGCGAAACAGGCATCAGCGCCCGGGGCCTGGACCTCACGGTGAGGGAACTCGCCGGTGGCACGGTCCGTGCGCGCGGTGCCATCGACCACATCGCCACCGCGGATGACGGGCCCCGCTTCCGGGGGCTCACATTGAAGGTGGAAGCCATGGACCTGGCCCCGGAGCGCCTGCTGTCCGCCGCGAACCTCGCGCTGCCGTTCTCCGCCGAGGGGGGCCTGTCCCTGGCCGGGACCCTGCGCGGCGATGACGGCGCCCTGGTAGCGGGGGAGCTCGATGCCACGCTCCGCGCCTTCGGCGGCACGACCAGTCTGCGTGGCAGCATAGGCAGCCTCACCCCTCTCGAGGGGGTGGACCTGCAGCTCGAACCCCGGGGCCTCGACCCGGCCAGCCTGGGCGATACCCTGCCCCCGGCGTTGCAGAAGCTCGTCGCCGGCGGCCGCGCCGGTGGCACGCTGCGCCTGCGGCACGAGGGCGGCACCTGGCGCCTGGAGGAGATCGACCTCGCCCTCAAGGGTGCGAAGCGCATGGATCTGGCCGTCACCGGCTCGGTCCAGCAGCTCGCGGATACCCCGCGGGCGCAGCTGGAGGCCAGCTACCAGCTCCAGCGCCCGGCGGACGACCCGGGCATCGGCCTCCCGCCCGGCGAGGGCACGGCCGTGCTGGACCTGCAGCCCACGCGCCAGCTGGTCGGCCTGCACGCTTTCCTCGGTGAGACGGATCTCACGGGCATCGTCGAAGTGGACCGGGACAGCGAGCACATCACCGGGCTCAGGGCAGAGATCAATGCACCGCGTCTGCACCTGCCCGACCTCGCCCGGCTGCAGCGCCGGCAACAGCTCACCCCCGGCAACACGCCGGTGGACGAGGACCGGGAGGTGGAGGCGGCGCGCTTCCCCCGGATCCCGACCTATCCTCTGGAACTCCGCCTCAACATCGGCGACATCACCGGCAGCAACACCGACCTCAGCAACTTCGCAATCGAGGTCCGCGGCGCCGACCGCCGCTTCGTCCTGAGCAACTTCGATGTGGAGTACGCCGGCGGCGCCATACAGCTGCGCGGCGTGGCCGACTTCAGCGGCGCTGAGGCGGCAATCAGCCTGGCCGGCGAGGCGCTCGGCGTCCCGGTCACGGCCCTCGCCGCAGACCTCGGCTACGGCGACGAGATCGAGGGGACGCTGAGCCTCCGCGGCGGCCTGACCAGCCAGGCCGCCACCCGGGAGAACCTGGTGGCGAACCTCGACGGGACTCTCGCCGGCGCCGTCGCCGACGGCTATGTCGCGGGCGCCGCCTTTGACCTGCTGATGACGGACCTTGTCTCCTGGCTCTTTCTCGGCGGTGTGCTGCAGAACAACACCAATTTCGAATGCGCTATGGCGCAGTTCCTGGTCGAGGACGGCATCGCCCGCAGCGAGGACCTCTACCTGGCAACCCGGCACATGATCGCCCGGGGCCGGGCGACCCTCGACTTCCCCCACGACGAGGTCGACATACGCATCGACCCGCGGGCGCGTTCCCGCACCGTGCAGATCCCCTCCTCCGTACGCATCCGCGGGCCCATGAGTGACCCCTCGATCATCCCCTCGCCGATCGCCGCCACCTTCGATGCCTCGACAAGACTCCTGTTCATGATCCCCGAGCTCGGCCTGAAGCTCTTCGGCATCGAGCCGGGGAAAACCGACGCCACGGTACCCTGTGCCGCGCTGCTCGCGCCGCCGGACGCGAGCGCACGATAGCAGCCTGCCGGCGTGCTACACTCGCGCCGACTCCGATAGGTACAGGAAAGCGCATGGCCTCCGCGCGCGGCGAGTTCAGTTCACGCTTCGGATTTATCATGGCCGCCGCCGGAAGCGCCGTCGGGCTCGGCAATATCTGGGGCTTCCCGACGCAGGCCGCCAGCAACGGCGGCGCCGCCTTCCTGCTCGTCTACCTGCTCCTTGCTTTCACCCTGGCGTATCCGGCCCTCATGGCGGAGATCATCATCGGGCGCCACGCTCACGCCAACGCGGTGAGTGCGCTGCAGCGGATCGCCCGCGATCCTTTCAGCCGCCGTGCCGGGGCGACCACGGGGCTCGTCGGCCTGGTGGTGGCGAGTTTCATCCTCAGCTTCTACGCGATCGTGGCCGGCTGGATGATCGCCCACTGCCTGGGCTCCCTGGCCGCCCTGGTCGGCGCCGACGACATCGTCCACTGGCTCACCAGCTTTTCCCTCGGGCGCAACGCCGCCTTCATGGTGCTGTTCATGCTGCTCACCATCGGCATCATCGCGGAGGGCGTCCACGACGGCATCGAGCGCTGGTCCAGCCGCCTCATGCCGATCCTCCTCGCCACGCTGGGCTGCCTCGTGCTCTACGTGCTGACCCTGGACGGCGCCATGGAGGGCCTCAAGGTCTACCTGCTCCCGGACTTTTCCGCCGCGCTGTCACCGCAGCTCATCATCAACGCCCTGGGCTCCGCCTTTTTCTCCCTGTCCCTCGGCGTCGGCACCATGCTGATCTACGGGTCGTATATCAATGACCGGGAAAACCTCCCGATGGTCGGAGGCCTGGTGACCGGCGTCGACATCGGCATCGCGGTGCTCGCCGGCTTCCTGGTGCTGCCGGCGATGTATGTGGCGCTGCACAACGGCGTGGAGATTTACGACAGCAGCGGTGGGCTGATCTCCGAGGACACACTCATTTTCACGGTGCTGCCGGAGCTCTTCCTCAACATGGGCGTTGCCGGCGCCTTTGTCTCCCTGCTGTTCTTCTTCCTTATGAGCATCGCCGCCCTGACCTCGTCCATCTCCATGCTCGAAGTACCCGTCGCCTACACGATAGAGGCGCACGGCGCGAGCCGGCGCACCGCGGTGCTGCTCATCGGCGGCGCCATTACCGCGCTCAGCCTGCTGATCCTGCTCAACTTTGAGGCGCTCTTCGGTCTGGTGATTACCGCGACCACGCGCTACAGTCAGCCAGTGCTGGGCTTCATTTTCTGCGTCTACGCGGGGTGGATATGGCGCCGGGATCAGCTGCTGGCGGAGCTGCGCAAGGGTTCGCCGGAGATCGCAGGCACCCTCTTCTGGCGCATCTGGCCGTGGCACGTGCGCCTGGTGTGCCCGTTGATTATTCTCGGGATCTTTGCCCAGAACCTGCTTGGCTGACCGGGCTGCGCGGCGCATCGCGGCCCGGCTCGACGCCGGACCGCCCTGCGCTCGAGGGATAGCGCCACGGGCGACCGTCGCAGGTCTCATAGTTGCTGCAGTCGGCGGTGCAACCCCGACAGGGCAGGCGGTTCACGGGCTCAGGCGGCATTGTCGACCCCGCGCGTCCGCTCCTCGTGCAGAAGCGCCTGGAAATCTTCACCTCGTTCCTCGAGGACGGCGTGCAGCGCTTTTTCCATGAGGTGCCGGGCCTGCCCCGTGTAGGCGTAGATGCAGGCATGTACGGCTGCGTCGTGCCAGTTCTCTACGGAGCACGAGGCGGAGTAGTCCTCGAAATTCACCAGTGCGCGGATCAGATCCGTGATGTGCCGCGGACACTCGCAGTCGAGGGAGCTGCGCAGGCGCCGGGCCGCAGACAGCTCCAGCTCGCTGTACTCCCGCGGCCGGGATGCCACCAGGTCGCCGAGATCCGACTCGCCGAGGCTCGCGGCCTTTTCGGCCGAGCTGCGGCTGATCTCGAAGGCGAGATAGGCCGGATCCGGCGGCAGCGAGGTGAGCACCAGCCCCCGACTTTCCAGCTCCTTCAGCCAGCGTTCGTTGCCGAATTGGTAGCAGACGATGGTGCGCCCGGGCTGCAGCCGGTCGACCACCGCCTGCAGCCGGGACACGCTGCCGCTGGCAAGGTTGGGGCACTCGACCACGAGCGTATCCACCCCGCCGAGCTCCGCGAGCAGCTCGTCCTGGATCTCACCGAGACCCAGCCGCGCCAGGCGAGCGTCTACGCCGGACATGCAGCCCTGATGACCGTCGAGCCAGTCACAGAGCTGCTTGCCGAGGAAGGCGACCCGCGGCTTGCGCTCCGCGAGGAGCCCACGGCTGCTGCTGCCGCGCTGACGCAGCATCATTTCCAGGGTCTTGCGCTCCGAGGCGGCGATTTCGCCGATCCGCGCACCATCGCGGACGAGCGCCGCCACCAGCTGCAGATGCTCGAGGTCAGCCTGGGTATACTGGCGCCGTCCGGTGCCCGACTTGTGACTCGCGCCGAGCCCGTAACGACGCTCCCAGACCCGCAGTGTGTCCGGTTTTAATCCTGTGAGCCTCGCGACCGTACCAATACCGTAGAGAGGACGGGTTTCGAGCACGCTATTTACGTTCGAGGCATTGTCATCGATCGCTGTCTCTGTCGGACGACCTGAGCTTTGCTGTGCCATAGTGCTGTTCCTGATAGATGGTTTGTGTTTAATGTTACGCGACAAAACCTGTACCCGATTCGACACGTATGCGCATTGTAGCGTTTTTGTCGCGCTTTAGCCGGGACAAATTCGCAAAATTCCTGTCCAATGTCCTGCTATCGGCCGTATTTCTGGACAACACGACTCACTGACGAGAGAGGTATCCCGTGGATCCAGTTCTTGCAGACACCGAAGAGAAGGATCTGGAGCGCCTGTTCGCCGAGGCCCGGCGCTATCCGCTTCTGACCGCCGAGCAGGAGCGCGAAGTAGACACGCGGAAATGGGCTGCCGTGCATGGGCTACAGTCCCTCTTCGCCCGCGACGCTGCCGCACGTCACTATCTGTCTGAATGGTCCGGCAACTGCGCCCTCGCGCCCCTCGATATCGCCCGCTTCGACAACCGGGAGCATCATTTCATCCTGCGCCGGGAACTCGCCGAATATCTGCCCGGCGGCAAGGCGCAGGCGCCCATGCAGGCACTGGCGGATAGCTTGCGGAAGGGTCGCAGTGAGCGGCACCTGGCAAAACTCATCGACGACCTCGGGCTTCCCGCCAGCCTGACCGTGGGCCTCGCCGGGGTGATACTCCGCCTCGACGGTCAGGAAGTGCCCTGCAGTGTCGCCAACGCCCTGCAGGACTGGCAGCGCAGCTGGCAGCGCATCAGCCGCCGCGCGCGGCCCGCGCTGGATGAAACGGCGCGGATGACCCTCGAGTCACTGATCGAGGAGTACACCGACGCGCGTGACACACTGACGATGCACAATCTGCGCCTGGTGTATTCCATTGCCGGGCGCCACCGCGGTAAAGGAGTTAATTTCCTGGACCTCATCCAGGAAGGCACGCTGGGCCTTATCCGCGCCGCGGAGAAGTTCGAGTACGAAAAGGGGTTCCGCTTCAGCACCTACTGCTTCAACTGGATCACCCAATCTGTGCGCCGCTTCGTCGGTGATACCGGGGGACTGGTACGCTACCCGACCCACGTGCAGGAGCAGGTCGGCAAGCTCTACCGGCTCAGGCTGAACCTGGTGAACCGCACCGGTAACGAGCCCGGGGACGAAGAGCTGGCGGAAGCCGCTGGCCTGAGTGTGGAGAAAACCCGCCAACTCCTGCAGCTGCGCAACCTCGGCGTGTCGCTGGACACGCCGCAGTACGAGGATGACGACACAACGCTGCTCGATACACTCTCCGGCGGCCCGTTTCAGCACACGGAAACGCGCGCGGAAACGGACTCGCTCCACGACAGACTGCTCTCGGAAATCACGTCCCTCGAGCCCGCCGAGCGCCAGGTGGTCATCGCCCGCTGGGGCCTGCACGAGGGACCGCCGCTGTCCCGGGCAGAAATCGCCGACAAGATGGCGGTGTCGCGGGAGTGGGTGCGCCAGCTCGAGCGTTCAGCCCTCAACAAGCTGAGCCGCAGCGAGACGGTACGTACCGCCTACGATGACTACGGCACGGTCAGTTTCTAGCGCTTGCCGAGAAGTTGAGCCAGGGCGCTGTCAATCGTGGAGTAGGCGTGGCTGAAGCCAGCGGCCTCGAGCTGTGCCGGGTGAACGCGCTGCCCGGCGAGCAGAAGCTCGTCAGCCACTTCGCCCAGCAGCGTACGCATCACGAAACCCGGCACCGGCATACCTGGCAGCGTGGTCAACCGCTTCCTTATTGCGCTACACAACTGTCGATGGGTTACCGGCTCCGGCGCCGTCACGTTCACGGGCCCGGCGAGCTCCTCGTGAGACAGAAGGAAGATGAATGCGGCGACCACGTCGGCGCGGTGGACCCAGCTCAGGTACTGGCGCCCGTCGCCCGGCCAGCTTGCGATGCCGAAGCGGAACGGGCGGGAGAGCTCGGCGAACGCACCGCCCTCCCGGTCGAAGACGACCCCGAGGCGGGCAAGACAGACGCGCACGCCGAGGGGCTCCGCTTCCCGCGCCGCCGCTTCCCAATCCCGACACAGTTCCGCCGAGAAGCCGGTGCCGGGTGCGCTGTTTTCGTCCAATACCTCGTCGCCCCGGTCGCCGTAGTAGCCGATCGCACTGGCGCTGACCAGCACCGCCGGCGGCTGCGCGAGGCGCCCGCAAAGCGCAACAATGGCAGCCGTCGTGTCGACGCGGCTGGCGACCATTTCCTGCTTGTAGGCAGCCGTCCAGCGCTTGCCGTTGAGCGATGCCCCGGCGAGGTTGATGATCGCGTCGACGGTGGCGTCGTTCGGGATCTCGTCGAGGCTACGCAGGAAACTGACACCGCCCGCAGCGGTATGTTGACCCCGGGACAGGATGGTGACGTCGTGGCCTGCCTCGCAGAGGCGGGGCACGAGCGCCGAACCGATGAACCCTGTTCCGCCAGTCACCAGCACATGCATCGTCGGGTTGCTCCTTCTATTACACGGGCGACTATTCAATGACCGAATGGCTGTCGCGCCGCGGGGCCGGGGCAGAACCCCGCGGCGATAAGCGCAGAACCTGGACAGGGGACGCAGCTACCCCCGGCAAACCGTATAGTAACCGGATGGACGCAACGCTGCAGTCAGACCTCGAACAATTACTGGCATTCCGGGCACAGAACCCGCGGCTGCTGGTGTTGACCGGCGCCGGTATCAGCGCGGGCTCCGGGATTCCCACCTACCGCGATGCCGCGGGAACCTGGCTGCGTGCGGCCCCGATCAAGCACCAGGAGTTCCTGGCGGACCCGGCGCGGCGCCGGCGCTACTGGGGTCGTTCCACGGTGGGCTGGCCGGGCGTTCGGGACGCACGCCCGAACGCGGCCCACCGCGCCCTCGCCCGCCTCGAACGCCACGGCGCTGTGGAACTGCTCGTCACCCAGAACGTGGACCGGCTGCATCAGCGCGCCGGCAGCAGCCGGGTCATCGACCTCCACGGACGCCTCGATCGGGTCGCCTGCCTGCACTGCGGACGGCACGGCGACCGGGAGGCGTTGCAGCAGCGGCTGCTGACCGAGAATGGCTTTCTGCGTGAGGGGCGCGGCGACGCGCGCCCCGATGGCGACGCAGACCTGCCCGACGACGCCCTTGCCCGGCTCCGGATTCCGACCTGCGATCACTGCGAGGGCGTGCTTATGCCGGACGTGGTGTTCTTCGGCGGCAGCATTCCGGCGGCGCGGCTCGAAGCCTGCCGCGCGGGCCTGCGCGCGGCCGATGCGCTGCTGGTTGTGGGCAGTTCCCTGCAGGTGTACTCGGGCTTCCGCTTCTGCCGGGAAGCGGTGGCGGCCGGCAAGCCCATTGCCCTGCTGAACCCGGGCCGGACCCGTGCCGATGACCTCGCCGACCTGCGCCTCGCCTCCCCGGCCGAGGCGCTGTTGCCGGCCCTCGCCGAGACGCTGGCCGCCGACCTCCAGGCAGCGGGCGCATGAGCGATACACCGGTCATCTACTGGTTTCGCCAGGACCTGCGCCTCGACGACCTCCCCGGCCTCTGCGCGGCCGCGGCCACCGGGCGGCCCGTGCTGCCTGTCTACCTGCTGGACGAGCACACGCCGGGCAAGCGCACCCCCGGCGGCGCCAGCCGCTGGTGGCTGCACGGAAGCCTGGCCGCCCTCGCGCAGGAAATCACCGAGGCCGGGGGGCAGCTCTATCTGCGTCGCGGCGAGCCCCGGGCCCTGCTCGAGGCGCTCTGCGAACACACCGGTGCCGACACCGTCTACTGCTCACGGCAGTACGAGCCCTGGGCCGCCGCGCTCGAGGAGCAGCTGCACGAGCAGCTCGCTGCAAAGGGTGTCGCCATCCGCCGCTACCCGGGCACGCTGCTTTATGAGCCCGGGAGCATCCTCACGAAGAACGGCGATCCCTACAAAGTCTTTACGCCATTCTGGCGCGCCTGCCGTGCCGCGACGCCGCCGCGGGCGCCCCTGGGCCGTCCGGAGAACATGCGCTGGCAGGCACCTCCGGATGCCGGCGAGACCCTCGACGACTGGCAGCTGCGGCCGCGCAGGCCGAACTGGGCGGCCGGTTGGGAGGACCACTGGGAGCCCGGCAGCGCCGGGGCCCGGCGACGCCTGCAGCAGTTTCTCGAGGACGCCGTCGACAGCTACGCCGAGGACCGGGACCGCCCGGGCCGGGACGGCACCAGCCGCCTGTCGCCGCACCTGCACGCCGGTGATATCTCACCGCGGACCGTGTGGGATGCGGCGCAGCGGGTCGCCGGCGGCGGCGCGGCGAAGGCCGTCGACAAATTCCTCGCCGAGCTGGGCTGGCGGGAGTTCTCCTACCAGCTGCTGAGCTTCTTCCCGACCCTTGGCGAGGCGAACTTCAAGGCGGACTTCGACGCCTTCCCCTGGGCCACCGATGATGAGGGCCTCGCCGCCTGGCAGGCCGGGCGCACCGGCTACCCGCTGGTCGACGCCGGCATGCGTGAACTCTGGGCCACGGGCTACATGCACAACCGTGTGCGCATGGTCACCGCCTCCTTCCTCACCAAGCACCTGCGCCTGCACTGGCGCGAGGGCGAGGCCTGGTTCTGGGACACGCTGGTGGACGCCGACATGGCCAACAACTGCGCCGGCTGGCAGTGGGTGGCGGGCTCCGGCGCGGACGCAGCGCCCTACTTCCGCATCTTCAACCCCGTCGCCCAGGGCGAGAAGTTCGATCCGGACGGTGCCTACGTGCGCCGCTGGGTACCGGAGCTCTCGCAGTTGCCGGACAACTATCTGAACAAGCCCTGGGAGGCACCGGCGGCGCTACTCGACGCCGCGGGGGTCGAGCTGGGGCGCGACTACCCGGAGCCTATCGTGGAGCACCGGGCGGCCCGGGAGGCGGCGCTTGCCGCCTACGGCGAGATCACCGGCAAGCGCTGACGCAGTCTCAGCCCCGGCGCGCCGCCAGCAGCTGCTTCTGCAAGCCCTCGATGCGGCGCGATGCCGCGAGGGGTGACAGCCCGGGCATGGTGTGCCCCTCTTTCCCGAGGGCGTCCAGCTGGGCATAGAACCAGTACATGGTGCCGAAGGTATCCAGGGTCCGCAGCAGCTTTGATCGGCGGAGAAAGCGCAGCCGCTGCGGTAACAGCCCCAGCTCGGCCTCGTAGCTCGGCAGCGTGTCCGCGCCGGCGAGCAGCCGCGCCGGGCCGTCGGTCTGCACGCACAGGGGACGGCCGAGACCAATGAGACTCACGCCCGCGCCCAGTGCCTGCTCCATGGCCGCGCGGGTGCGAAAACCACCGGTTACCATCAACGGCACCTTCACGGTCTCGCGCATGGCCAGGGCAAAGTCCACGAAGTAGGCCTCCCGGGCCTGCGTGGAGGCGGCGACCACCTGCTCCTCGGCCGGCTCCAGGCCCTCGACGCCGAGGAGCCGCGGCTGCTCATAAGTGCCCCCGGAAATCTCGATGAGGTCCACGCCCGCCGCCTCGAGCCAGCCCGCGACCTGCAGGCTGTCTTCGAAGGCGAACCCGCCCTTCTGAAAGTCGGCGCTGTTGAGCTTCACTGCCACCGCAAAGCCCGGGCCCGTGGCCTCCCGCACGGCGGCGATAATGTCCAGCAGCAGCCGCGCCCGCTTTTCCGGGGAGCCACCGTAGGCGTCCTCCCGCCGGTTCGCCCGCGGGCTCAGGAACTCCGACAGGAGGTAACCGTGCGCAGCGTGCACCTGCACGCCCCCGAAGCCGGCGGTCTCCACGGCGCGGGCCGCCGTGGCGAAGCGGCCCGGCAGCTCTGCGATCTCCGTCTCCGTGAGCGCCACCGGCTCGCCGAACTGGCCGCCCGGAAGCCCCAGCTTGATGGCAGACGGCGCCTTCGGGTGCGGATTGACCTTTTTCATGGTCTGGCGGCCCGCGTGGCTGAGCTGTACCCAGGCCGCGTTGCCGGCGCCGGTCGCCGCGGCCGCCCAGCGAGCCAGCGCCGCCTGTCGCCCCGCAGCGGGCTCTCCGTCGATCACGACATTGCCCGGCCTCTCGAGATGGTCCCGGTCGACGATGACATTGCCCGTGATCAGCAGCCCGGCACCGCCCTCGGCCCAGATCCGGTAGAGCCGGTCCAAAGCCTCCGTGGCGACGCCATCGGCGCTGGCCAGCCCCTCGGTCATGGCTGCCTTGACGAGGCGGTTGGGGAGCGTCGCGCCGCAGGGGAGCTCCAGCGGCTCGCCGAGCGGACTATCGCTCCCGGCCGCGGTGCGGGTAGGCTGTGTTTTCGTCATCGTGGCTCGCTTTTGCAGAGCGCAGCGCTTGCTCGCCGCGGACTTAGGATCGCTGGCCATAAATGGCCATATTGGGCCACGCCATTCTAATGGCGTGGAATAGAAATGGAATGTGGAAGCTCGGGCGAACCCTGACCAGCCTGATGCCTGATGCCTGATGGCATTGACAACAAATTTTGTTACATTATAACGTCTCGATGTGAAGATCATCGATAATCTCACGACTCTGTCGAAATGACGCCAACCATGGAGAAGCACGTTGCCGACACATCCAGCTAGCGCTGAACCCGATAACCCGGCGACCAAAAGTGGCTCGGCGACCCTGCACGTCTGCACCTCCTGTCGCCCCAAAGGCATGCCGCGAGAGCCGGTGGAGAACCGCCCTGGCTACCAGCTGCACGAGGCATTGGTGGAAGCAGTAGCGGCCTCGCCCCTGCGGGAGAGAGTTCGAGTGCAGCCCGTGCAATGTATGAGCCTTTGCCCCCGTCCCTGCGCCATAGCGTTCTCCGCGCCAGGGCGCTGGAGCTATCTATTCGGTGACCAGGTCGCTGCCAGCGCAATCCACGATGTTCTCACGTGCCTGCGATCCTACCTCGACGAGGCCGATGGCGCTCTTGCGCGAAACCAGCGTCCCGAAAGCCTGCAGGCGAGCATCCTGGGCCGCATTCCGCCGGTCGACCGCGAAGACGTCGCCAACGATGTCCACCCGCCGGCTGGCTCCCAATCGTGATCACAAGGCCGCAGATCCTGTCGCGAACGCTGGCCGCCCTGCTCGGCGGTTATGCCCTGGCGCACGCACTGCCGATCATGCTGGTAAGCCTCCTTGCCCTGCCCAGAATGGACGCCGTGATGGCGGCCGGACAGCTCGCTTTTCCCATCCTCGCAGTCGCCATGTGCTGGGCGTTTGCGGCGCGAAGCGCGCTGGCCGCCTGGGTCGGTCTGGTCGCCCCGGCCGCCGCGGCCGGCCTCATCGGATGGGTGCTGCTGTGAGCAGCGTACGCCGCCGCGGGGCATGGCGCGTGGAGGCATGAAAGCCACGCTACGACAGTCAATGGACTGGCTGCACACCTGGGCCGGACTCCTGCTCGGGTGGGTTCTGTATTTCATGTTTCTCACGGGGACCCTCGGCTATCTCGATACCGAAATCGACCGCTGGATGATGCCGGAGCTGCCGATGGCGGGATCACCCGCCGACGCGACGCTCGCATTGGAGCATGCCACAGCTGCGCTTGAGGCAGAGGCGCCCGGGGCGGCGACCTGGCGGATACAGCTGCCCGTCGACCGTAACCAGCCCTACACCACGGTACGGTGGCGCGGAGCACAGGATGGCACCAAGGCCCAAAGCGGCAAGCTGCGGCTCGACCCGGTCACCGGCGATGCCCTGAGCGTCCGCGACACCGGCGGTGGGCAGGCGCTCTACCGCATGCACTGGCAATTGCACTACCTGCCACGCATCGTCGGTGAATGGATCGTCGGCATCGCCACCTTGTGCATGTTTGTCGCCCTGCTCACCGGTGTGGTCATCCACCGCAAACTGTTCGCCGATTTTTTCACTTTCCGGGCGCACAAAGGGCAGCGATCCTGGCTCGATGCGCACAATTTGACGAGCGTGGTGAGTCTTCCGTTCCAGCTGATGATCACCTACTCCGGTCTTCTTTTTATGATGTTCATCTACCTGCCGCTGATGATCGCCGTCTGGTACGGACCGGGTGAGGAAGGCCGCCAGGTGTTTTTTGATGAAGCGTTTCCGCGACCGGCAGCCGCAGAAGCCAGCGTCGAGCGAGCGACGCTTGTCGAACTCTCGTCCGTATACACGACCGCACAGTCCCTGCTCGACGACAGAGACGTCGTGTCCCTCGCCGTACAGAACCCCGGGGCGGCTAACGCCCGGGTTTCCGTTCGCGCCAGCGCACTGCAGCAGCCATTGCGACGGCGTCAGTATCTGGTCTTCGATGGCGTTACGGGCGAACTGCTCGCAGGGGAGCCCCCCACCCAGTCGGGCAGCAAGGCGGCGCGGAGTCTCATGCTGGGGCTGCACGAAGGCCTGTTTGCTCGGCCATCGCTGCGCGCGCTGTATGTGCTGTCCGGCGTGCTTGGAGCGGGCATGATCGGCAGCGGTGTCGTGCTCTGGTGCGTCAAACGTCGGCGCCGCGCCGAGAGCCGGGGCGATTGCCCTGTTGCAGTGACGGTTGTAGAAAAGCTTAACGTCGCGGCCGTGTTGGGACTACCCATCGCCATCGGCAGCTACTTTGTCGCCAATAGACTGTTGCCGGTGGACCTGGTTAACCGCGCGGCTGCGGAGATGAACGTGCTCTTTCTGGTCTGGGGCGCGCTCTTCCTGCACGCGGCGCTGCGGTCGGTCGCGCAGGCCTGGCGGGAACAAAGCCTGCTGGCGGCGCTGACCTTCGCCTCGCTGCCTTTGCTCAACGCTATGACGACGAATCGCCATCTCGCGACGAGCCTGCCGGCGGGCGACTGGGTGCTGGCAGGCTTTGACCTCACGTGCCTGGCGGCTGCCGTGGTGTTTGCGCTCATTGCTCGCCATCAATTCCGGGCAAGGCCATCGTCCATCCCGACCGGCGCTTCGCACACGCCGGCAGCGGAATTCAGCGCATCGCGCAGTGACCCGGTGTGATCGCCCTGGCAGCCTTTGTAATCAACGCCAGTGGCTGCGCGCTGCTCGCGCTTGCCATGCAGCGGCATCACCGGCAGGTGGCCGCCGGCACGCTGAAGCCGCAGCTGCAGCGCCGACGACGCGTTCTTGGAAGCACAGCCCTGGGCCTATCACTGCTTGTGTGCTGCGTCGCATTGGGCCCCCTGGTGGGGCTGCTCCTGTGGCTCGGCCTGTTGAGCGCAACGGCGCTCCTGGTGGCGCTGGTGCTGGCATTCAGACCGCAGTGGCTGGCCCCACCAGCATGGATCGGGCGCTTGACGGGCCGCAGGGATTAGCGGGCAGCACTCGCCTTCTGAGTAGCGGCACCGGTAAGCATCAGCGATCCGTAGCGCTAGGCGTGCCGCCAGCGACAGACAGGTTCGACCGGGTATCGCGCACCTACCCGACTCGGGACGAACGCATTCCAACCGGCTGATAATGACCAGCCTTCCCCCGAGCTTGAACGGGCGTCAAAACCTCCGACTGAATCTGCGGGCGTAGCCGGGCATCGGGGTACGGGTTATACCCGCCCTCGTCTGCTTAGCGAGCCATTGCAATCATCGATGCAGTTAGAGGCTCAGCTCTCGCTGGCTGGGGGAAACCAGGTCAAAGAGGAGTGGTGGAGTGAAATGAGCACGCGCCCGTCTAACTTGTGGTATGCGAACGTGTAGTCGGCCCGGGTCGCGTTCCCCTCACCGTCGACGAACGTGTAATGCCCCATGTCCTTATAGCCGAGGC
>CAYFVG010000033.1:0-15594 GCA_964346365.1 uncultured Alteromonadaceae bacterium | reverse complement strand
GCCTCGACAGCTTCTACGTCCTCGACTCCAGCGGCGCGCCCCTGGAGGGGGAGGCAGGGCGGCTCCGGTATATCGGTGACCACCTGAGCCGGGCCCTCGCCGACGAGGCGCGCGGCGTCGCCATCGTGCAGCGGCACACGCCCCGGCAGATGCGTTCCTTCCGTCTGCCCACGGAGACCGCCATGAGCACGGACGAGAGCAAGGGGGTGACGGTGCTCGAGGTCATGTCGCCGGACCGGCCCGGGCTGCTGGCGCGCATCGGCGAGGTGTTCGTGCGCCACGGGGTAGTGCTGCAGGCCGCGAAGATCCAGACCCTCGGCGAGCGGGTCGAGGACATCTTCTTTATTACCGACGACGCCCAGCGCCCGATCACCGACGAGGCGCGCTGCAGGGACATTCAGGAGGCCATCTGCCGCGAGCTCGACGGGCGGCAGGCGGCATGAACCCGCACCTCGCGCCGACGGACCGGGACCGCTGCCAGCTTCTGTACCTCTGCAGCCCGGGGAACCCCGGCGGCGCCGGCCGGGTGCGCATGGCCCTCGTCGCCGGGCTCGAGAACGGCGTCGAGGCGGCCCGGCGCGACGCAGCCCTGCGGTTGCGCCCGCGGTGCTGAGCAAGCCGGAGCGCGTCGCCTTCATCCAGGCGAGACTGGCCGCGCTCTACCCGGACCCGCCGGTACCCCTGGACCACACCGACCCGTACACCCTGCTGATCGCCGTGCTGCTGTCGGCGCAGTGCACGGACAAGCGCGTGAACCAGGTCACGCCGGCGCTCTTCGCCCTGGCGGACACACCGGCCGCCATGGCGGCCCTGCCGGAGGACGAAATCCGCGCCGTGATCCGCCCCTGCGGCCTGTCGCCGCAGAAGGCGACGGCCATCAGGCGCCTGAGCGAGATCCTGGCGGAGGCGCATGGGGGCACTGTGCCCGGCAACCTGGAGGCCCTCGAGCGCCTCCCCGGCGTCGGCCACAAGACCGCGGGCGTGGTCATGGCCCAGGCCTTCGGCGAGCCGGCCTTTCCCGTGGATACCCACATCCACCGGCTGGCCCAGCGCTGGGGCCTGTCCCCGGGCAAAAACGTCGCCCGGACCGAACACGACCTGAAGCGCCTCTTCCCCCGGGCGGCCTGGAACGACCTGCACCTGCAGATGATTTTCTACGGTCGCGAGTTCTGCACGGCCCGGGGCTGCGACGGCCGCGTCTGCGAGATCTGCCGAACCTGCTACCCGGAGCGCAAGCACCCCAAAAAGATCCGCAAGGCCTGACGCGCCTGGGGGAGCGACACCGCTTTTGCTATCCTACCGGCCCCGGAAAGGGCCCGCGGGAGGGCGCCAGCAGTGATCACGGTCTACGGCATCAGCAACTGCGACACGGTCCGCAAGGCGCGGCGCTGGCTCGACGTCCGCGGCATCGCGTATTGCTTCCACGATTTTCGCGTGCATGGCCTGGCACCGGCGCTGGTGGCCACCTGGATCGACGAACTCGGTATCGATGCGCTGCTCAACCGGCGCAGCACCAGCTGGCGCGCACTGCCCGAGAGCACCCGGAACGGCCTCGACCGGGATACGGCCATCGCCGCCATCCTCGACCAGCCGGCGCTGGTGAAGCGCCCGCTCGTCGACACCGGGGCCGGGCTGCATACCGGTTTCCGGGAAGCCGACTACCAGCGCCTCTTCGAACGCTCTACGCTCTAAACAGGGGCAGGAGCAGAACCAGGATTCGCCATGACCGAAACCGCTTTCGCCCTGGGGCTGGGCCCGGGCACGCAGGACCGCACTGGCAACTGGCTGGATGTGTTCTACCCGCAGCCGCTCCTCGCCCCGGCACCGGCGCTGGTCGCGAAAGTGCGCGACTATGCGTCGCCGGCACCCCTGACCGCCGAGGCCCGCGCCGGCCTCGCCGAGGCCCTGGCCGGGGACCCGACCCTGGGGCCCCTGGCCGCGCGCCTGCGCGACAGTGAGCGCCCCGTGGCCTGCACGCTCCTCGACAGCGACGCGGCGCCCGCCTCGGTCCCGGCCGCCTACCTGAAACTGCACCTCCTGTCGCACCGGCTGGTAAAGCCCCACGGCACCAACCTCGACGGACTCTTCGGCCTGCTGCAGAACGTGGCGTGGACCGACGAGGGGCCGATCGCCCTGCCGGAGCTGGCCGAGCGGCAGCTCGCCGCGCGGCTGGCCGGCCGCGTGCTGGAGGTAAGCTGCGTCGACAAGTTCCCGAAGATGACCAACTACGTCGTGCCCACGGGCGTGCGCATCGCCCACACGGCGCGGGTGCGCCTGGGCGCCTACCTCGGCGAGGGCACCACGGTCATGCACGAGGGCTTCATCAATTTCAACGCCGGCACGGAGGGCCCCGGCATGGTCGAGGGCCGGGTTTCCGCCGGCGTTTTCGTCGGTGCCGAGTCCGACCTCGGCGGCGGCTGTTCGACCATGGGCACGCTCTCCGGCGGCGGCAACATCGTCATCGCCGTGGGCAGCCAGTGCCTTATCGGCGCCAACGCCGGCATCGGCATCCCCCTGGGGGACCGCTGCACCGTGGAGGCCGGGCTCTTCCTCACCGCCGGCAGCAAGGTCACCGTGCTCGACAGCGACGGCCAGCCCGCGGAAACCGTCAAGGCGCGCGACCTCGCCGGCCTGTCGGACCTCCTGTTCCGCCGCAATTCCCTGAACGGCGCGGTGGAGTGCCAGACCAACCGCAGCGCCATCGCCCTCAACGAAGCCCTGCACAGCCACAACTAGGCCAACTGCCATGGACCCCGTCATCGCCCTCTGCCGCGACCTCATCAGCCGCCCCTCCGTCACCCCGGAGGACGCCGGCTGCCAGGTGCTGATGATGGACCGGCTCGAGGCCCTCGGCTTCCGCTGCACGCCCCTGCCCTTCGGCAATACGGAGAACTTCTGGGCGGAGCGCGGCGACCCCGCGGGCCCCCTGTTCGCCTTCGCCGGGCACACGGACGTCGTGCCGCCCGGCCCGGCCAGCGCCTGGCACAGTGACCCCTTCACACCCACCGAGGAAGACGGCATGCTCCGCGGCCGCGGCGCCGCCGACATGAAGGGCAGCCTCGCCGCCATGGTGGTGGCCACAGAGCGCTTCATCGCTGCGCACCCGCAGCACCGCGGCCGCGTCGGCTTTCTCATCACCTCCGACGAGGAGGGCCCGGCAACCGATGGCACCGTGCGCGTGGTGCAATGGCTCAAGGAGCAGGGCACGACTATCGACTGGTGCCTGGTGGGGGAACCGTCCAGCTCCGAGCAGGTCGGCGACGTGGTCAAGAACGGGCGTCGCGGCTCCCTCGGCGCGACGCTCACGGTGCGCGGTATCCAGGGGCACGTGGCCTACCCGCAGCGGGCGGACAACCCGATTCACCGGGCCCTGCCCGCCCTTGCGGAGCTCGCCGGGCGGCACTGGGACGACGGCAACGACTTCTTCCCGCCCACGAGCCTGCAGCTGACCAACGCCCACGGCGGGACCGGCGCCACCAATGTGGTGCCGGGAGAATTCACGGTGCTGTTCAACTTCCGCTTCTCCACGGAAAGCACCGCCGACGGCCTCAAGGCCGCGACCGCGGAAATCCTCGACCGGCATGGTCTCGACTACCACCTCCACTGGACGCTCTTCGGCGAGCCTTTCCTCACCGCGGAGGGCGAACTGGTCGCCGCGACGCGGGCGGCGATCCGGGCGGTCACCGGCCGCGGGACGCTGCTATCGACCGCCGGCGGCACCTCCGACGGGCGCTTCATCGCGCCCAGTGGCGCCCAGGTGCTGGAACTCGGGCCAGTGAACGCGACGATTCACCAGCGAAATGAGACCGTCCGCTGCGAGGACCTGGTGACCCTTGCGGGCATCTACGAGGAGATCCTCGCCGGCCTACTGGCCCACTGACCCCGCGAGGTCGCGCAGGGCGCCGGCGACCAGCGCGCGGTTGTGCGCGCCCGTCACCACCACGACATCGCCGCCGTCGCCATCCAGGGCCGCGAGGCTCTCGGCAACCACGGCGTCCACCTCCATCCAGAGCTCCGGCGGCAAGCGCGAGGCGTCGAAGCCCGCGAAGCTGTCCCGGCTGTGAATCTCCGTGCGCGTCAGGCCCGGGCAGAGCGCCTGGACGCGGATACCATCGCGCTCCACCTCTGCCTGCAGGGACACTGAGAAGGCACTGAGGAAGGCCTTGGTCGCACCGTAAACGGCCGTACTGGGCATGGGCAGAAAGGCGCCAATGGAGGCAACGTTGATCACCTGTCCCCCGCCGGCCTCGCGCATGAACGGCAGCGCCGCCCGGGTGAGACGCAGGGTGGCGTCCTGATGGACGCGCACCATGGCCAGCTCCCGGTCCAGGTCGCAGGCCGCGAAGGGCCCGAAGGTGCCGAAACCGGCGTTGTTCACCAGCAGCTGCACCGGGCCCCGCTGGCGCAGCGCCTCGACCACCCGGACCTGGCCCTCCACGGTGGCCAGGTCCGCGACCAGCGGCTCCACCGGTACCGCTCCGGCCAGCTCCGCGGCCAGGGCCTCGAGGCGGTCGCCGCGCCGGGCAACGGCGATGATACGGCGGCAGCGCGGCGCGAGCTGGCGCAGGTACTCCTCGCCGAGACCGGAGGAGGCGCCGGTGACCAGGGCGATGGGCTTGTCGTCGGACATGGTTCCAGGCTCCTGCATCAGGGTTGGGGGTTGGGGCTGAAGGCCGGGTTGGGGTAGACATCGAAACGCACAGCACGGCCGGGCAGGCTGTGCGAGGGCTGGCGATCGCCGAGAGGCGCGGCCCGCCGCGGACGCTTGACCACCACCCGTGGCACCGGCTGCGCCAGGGCCCAGGTGACAAGCTCCACGGCCGCCGCCTCGTCGTCATCGAGGAGGCGCTGGAGCACGGTCATGCCCTTGCCCGAGGCCGCGCGCTTGCCGGCGCCCGGGAACATGGGGTCGAGGTAGAGGGCATCGGCGGCGGCGAGGTCGCCGACCGGCAGGGAACGCACGTCTGCGTCGACCAGCGTGAGGCGCGCCGCGACCTCCCGGAGCCAGCGATCGGCGCCGCCGGCGGCGCTGGCGATCGCGTCCGACAGCAGGGCCGCCAGCACCGGCTGGCGCTCGCAGAGCGTGACCTCGGCGCCGAGGTCCGCGAGCACGAAGGCGTCCCGGGCCAAGCCGCCGGTGCCGTCGATGACACGCGCGCCGGGGGTCCGGCTGAGGCCCAGGGCGCGGCCGATGGCCTCGTTGTGGCCGCTGCGGCGCCGGTGGCGCAGGCTGCCGTCGTCGAAGCGACAGCGCACAGGGCCAGAGGCGCCGGGCCCGAGGGGCTGGAGGCAGGGACCCGCCGCGTCCACGCGCAGCAGCAGATCGAGCTCCCGAGTTGGCGCGTCCAGCACCGGCAGCGCCAGCGCCGCCGCCAGCGCGTGTGCCAGCGCGGGGTTACCGCCGTCGCCGAGGGCGATGGCGAGCCGCGGTGGTCCCGTCACAGTTCCCCCGGGCGCAGGCCCAGATGCAGCGGGTCGCCCTCGAGCTCCACGGCGAATTCGAGATTGAAAGCCCGGTGTGCCAGCCCGTGCTTGTCCTCGAAATGCAGCACCCGGGGCTCGCCGCCCGCTTTCTCAGCCCCCTCGGCACCGCTCAACCAGCAGCGCACGAGGTCGATGGACTGCCCCAGCATCTTCATGCCGAGCACCCGGTCGAGGCCTGCGCTGCGGGCCGCGACGAAGGCCGGCGCGCCGCCGGCGAAATCCCCTACCAGCAGCTGCCCCCGGTCCGCGGCCTCGAGCATACGCGCGAGCTCGATGGTGACGGCGCCCACGATGTAGCTGAACACACTGGGGTTCACACCCTCGGCCTGGTAGAGCTCGTAGTGGCTGCCGCAGTGGAAGCCGGCGCGGATCACGGGCACGGTCTTGCCCCGGGACGCGGCCCGGGCCAGGGCGTTGTCAAGGAAGGTGAGCACAAGGAAATCGAACAACAGCTGGTCGGCCTCGGGGCCCGTATCGCGGTTCCAGACGTAATAACCGTCGCCGGTGGTCGTCCGCGCAAAGCGGACCTCGAGGCCCAGCGCTGAAAGCTTGCTGTACACGGAGTTCATGGAGTAGGAGAGGCTGTTGAGCTGACTGGCCTGCTCGAAGGGCGTATGCAGGGAAAAATCGCAGATGTCGAAAAGCAGCACCCCCCGCTCCTCGACGAAATTGAGGCCGTAGCGACGGATCAGCTCCTCAACACCGTCGACAACCGGCGGCGTGTCCTCGAGGGGCCGGTCGAGCTTGATGAAGCTCGGCGCCGCCCCGAGGCGCTCGGCGATAGCGAACAGTTCCTCCCGCCGCTTGCGCCGGTGGCCGGAGATAAGCCCGCGCACATAACGCTCGTTGCTCGCCGCGGCGGCCTTGCCGCCCGGCCCCGGCGCGCAGAAGTTGCCGAGGAAGTAGTGCGGCACAAAAATGACCAGCAGGCCGTGCTCGTCCAGGGACCAGCAGAGCACGATATTCTGCCCGAAGCGCCACTGTCGGCGCAGCGAGCGCTCCAGGCTCTGCAGGTTCCCGCGCTGTACGAGACTGATCGCTTCCACGGGTGTCCGGCTCCTCGCACTGCGGCGCCGACCGCGCCGCCCGCTATGCTAGCATGCCCCGCAGCGCCGCCGACGAGCCCGGGGACCCTACCCATGCGACCGTTCCGCCTCGCCCTTCTGGTGCCTGCGATCGCGCTCATCGCGCTCGCCAGTGCCTGCGCCGACTACGCGGTGACCATCAACGACCGCGCCGTCTACATGCCCCCGGCACTGTTCAGCGACTACCGCCTTGCCGACGACGCGCTGCGGGCGTGCGTCACCCAGCACATCGTCGACCAGGGCGCCACGGCAGCCGAGGGCCTCGAACTGCTCGACTGCAGCCGGGCGGGCATCGAAGATCTCGCGGGGCTGGAGGTGTTTACGGGGCTTGCGCGCGTGCGGCTTTCCGGCAACGCAATCAGCGACGCGACGGCCCTCGCCGCGGCGACCGGGCTGGAGATTCTGATCCTCGCCGACAACCGTATCGCCGATGCGGCACCGCTGCTCGCGCTGGAGAACCTCGCTCGGCTAGACCTTTCGGGTAACGAGCAACTGGCCTGCCCGTCGGAAGTACCCGCCATCGACGACCTCACACTGCCGGCCCACTGCGGCGCCTAATTGATGTTGCCCTGAATCCTGGCCAGCAGCGACTGGTGCTGGCGCTTCTCCAGCGACACGCCGTCGTCGTCCTGCGCCAGGCGGATTGCCACCGCGTTGCCATCAACGGCATCGACGCTAAGCAGGAAGCGTCGGTCCGCAAGCGGATGGTCATCGTCGCCGCCAGTCAGCCAGCCGAACCAGCCGCCCTCGTCCTCACTGTTCGGACCCAGAAAGCGAAGGTAATAGCGCCCGGCGCTGCGGTCCCGGTCCGCGATCTCGAAAGACGCATCCTCCAGGGCCAGGGCCAGGGATGCCCAGGCGCGGTTGAAGGGCAGGCCGAGGGCGATGTAGGTCTCGCCATCCGCATCTTCCTCCAGCGAGATGCGGCCCCCGGCACTGATCGCCTGATCCGCCATCATGGATACCGGTGCGGTCTCGGCGCTGTTGGCGATGTACTGGGCGACGCCGCGCAACATGTCGGACTCCTGGGCGAGGTCATCGGAGACCGGCGGCCACTCGTCGTCCTCGCCGAGGCGGGACTTCTGCAGGACGTGCAGCTCGCTCGTACCGCGCTGGACGCCGCGCTCGATACGGAAGCGGAAGCGGGACTCGCCGGAGGCGTTCTGCAGTTGCAGCCAGTCCGACTCGATGATGCCCTGGCGGGCATCGGCGCTGGCGACCTGGACGCCGGCGGCGGACAGGAAGCTGCGCACCTGCGGCCAGAGTTGTCCCGGGGCCACGCCGATGAGCGCCCAGCTGTCCTCGCCGAGCTTCTGGATGCGCACCAGCTGCTCCGCGGCACCGCCGGCCAGCGGCGCCGGGTGCGGCACTTCGTCGTCGCCGGCGAGAAGCAGGTCGTTGCGCACCGGCGGAATGGCATAGAGCTCCTCGAGGGCCGAGCTGTCGCTGCCCGGCGGGACCTCGATGACGTCGAGCTCCACCGCCTCACGGTAGGCCTGGGAGCGATCGCGGAAGAAACCCTCGTCGCCGAAGAGATACCCGCAGCCGCCGAGCGCGGCGGCGAGAAGGCCGGCAGCCAGCGCACGGACGGCACGCCTCATGGGCGGACTCCCGCGAGCGCGTCGCGCACCACCGCTTCGAGCTTGTGGTCCAGCGGTGTCAGCGGCAGGCGAATGCCGGGGCCGATGATTCCGAGCTGGGCCAGCGCCCACTTTACCGGAATCGGATTCGGCTCGAGGAACAGGCTCGAGGTCAGCGCGGCGAGTCGCTCGTCGATAGCGGCGGCCTCCGCGGCGTCTCCAGCGATGGCCGCCCGACAGAGGCCGGCCATGAGCTCCGGGACCACGTTCGCGGTGACCGAGACATTGCCGTGACCGCCGGCGAGCATGAGCTCCCGTGCCGTGGGGTCGTCGCCGGAGTAGAGGGCGAAATCCTCCGGCGCCCGCGCCAGCAGGTCCCGGGCCCGCTCGATGTCGCCGGTGGCATCCTTGAGACCGATGATATTGCTGTGCCGGGCCAGCGCGAGGGCGGTGTCGTTGGCGAGGTCCACGCCGCAGCGGGCGGGCACGTTGTAGAGAAACTGGGGCACCGCCACGGCCTCGGCCACGGCGCGAAAGTGTTCGTACATGCCGGCCTGGGTGGGCCGGTTGTAATAGGGGGTGACCAGCAGGCAGGCGTCCGCGCCGGCCTCGGCGGCGGCGCGGGTAAGCTCAATGGCCTCCCGCGTGGCGTTGGCGCCGGTGCCGGCAATGACCGGGATGCGGCCGGCCATGTACTCCACGCAGTGGCGGATAATCGCCATGTGCTCCGGCACGGAAAGCGTCGCGCTCTCGCCGGTAGTGCCGGTGACGCCGATGGCCGCTGTGCCGGCCGCGACGTGCAGATCCAGGAGTCGCTCCAGGGCCGCCCAGTCGAGGCTGCCGTCAGCGTGCATCGGGGTGACGAGGGCGACGATACTGCCAGTGATCATGCGAGGACTCCGGGGAACGGGACAGGGCGACGGGGCGCGCCGCGGCCGCTCCGCGCCAAAGGGCGCAATTATCCACGCCGCGCGGGCGAACACAACCGGATTGAGCGACCCCGCCGCCCGCGCTACCCTGCGATTACCGCATCGCATGGGAGTTCAACCATGACCATGTCGCTCTCCAGGGATCGACGCCCGGGCCGCAAGCTGACGGCGCATTTTGCGCTGTGGGCGCTCTGCGCCCTGCTCGGCGCCCTTCCGGCCGGCCCGGCGAGCGCCCAGGAGCCCGGGGACGATGCCCGCATCACCGAGCTGACCCAGCTGGACGAGCGCTACCTGGCCCAGCAGCGCGCCGACCTCGATGAGCTTGCCCGCAGCGAGCTGGGCGCCTTCTTCACCGGCAACCCCGACACCGACATCCCGCTACTGCAGCGCCTCCTCGACGAAGGTATTGTCACCGCCGACGACCGGCTGCGCCTGCAGGCCATGGGCGTCCTCCTCGGCGACCTCCTCGCCGCGGCGCTGGACATGCACTGGGTCATCTACGAGGACGAGGTGGGGCGCAGCCGGGCCCTGCGCTACCGCCAGAGTGACAACTACCTGTTCCCGGTCACCATGATCTCCCGGCGCCGGGAAGCCGGGGACATGACCCCGGTGCAGGCCATCTACGACAAGGCGGCAGGCATTATCCGGCCGCTGCAGGACCCGCTACCCTTTCAATAGCGTTTGCCGCCTCAATGGCGCTCGCCGCCGGTAACGTTCTCCGACAGTCGCCTACTGCGCGGCGCAGGCGCCACCGCGGCCTCAAAATTAACGGGCACCGCGTCGGCGCCAGGGCCCCGGGCTCTGTCCCCGGCGCGCGTTGCAGGCCGGAATAATCAGCACGAAGCACAGCATTGGGTCGCCCATGGCGGCGCCCGGCGCGCAACTTCCGGATGTACAGTGTGGGCCGGCAGCATTATGATTGCGCCGACGACACTGCTGCGAGAGGCGTAAAGAGCCCGATGGAATTTCTCACTGAGCTGGACCTGACGGCCCTGGTCAACGACTACGCGATCCCCTGGGGAATCCGCATCGTTCTCGCCCTGGTGATCTTCTATTTCGGCCGCGGCGTCGTCGCCCTGGTCGTGCGCGGCATAGAAAAAGTTCTCGAGCGGCAGAAGGTCGACGACACGCTGGTCAGCTTCATGACCTCGATCCTGCGCTGGCTGCTGACCCTGTTCGTCGTCATCGCCGCGCTGTCGCAGCTCGGTATCGACACGACCTCGCTCATCGCGCTCCTCGGTGCCGCCGGCCTGGCCGTGGGCCTCGCGCTGCAGGGCTCTCTGGCGAATTTTGCCGCCGGGGTCCTGATCATCATCTTCCGGCCCTTCACCCGCGGCGACTTCATCGATGCAGGCGGGGCCATGGGGACCGTGGACAAGATCAGTATCTTCACCACCATCCTGACCACGCCGGACAACAAGGAAATCACGGTGCCGAACGGGAGCGTCATAGGCGGCGTGATCACCAACTTCTCGGCGCGGCCGACGCGACGCGTGGATATGGTGTTCGGCATCGCCTACGACGATGACCTGCGCAAGGCAAAGACCATCCTCGAGGAAATCGTCGCGGCCGACGAGCGCGTCCTCGCCGAACCGGAGCCGGTGATCACTGTCGGCGCCCTGGCAGACTCGAGCGTGGACTTCCTGGTGCGCCCCTGGGTCAATGCATCGGACTACTGGGCCGTGCTCTGGGATACCACCGAGGCGGTGAAACTCCGCTTCGACGAGGCTGGCATTTCCATCCCCTTCCCGCAGCGGGAGGTACACCTGCGGCAATCGCCTACGCCGGCCGGCGATTAACTGCCGCGCCCTCGCCTTGCCCTACTCGGGGGCGCAGGCAAGGCACAGCATGTAGAGATGCGCGGGGTCCTCGAGGACCTCCAGGGTATCCCGGGCTGCGGCGAGCGGCGCGCGCAGTGCGGCCGGCACCGGCAGCGCGGCCTCGAGGATCCCGGCGATGCCGAGCCGGTCTGCAAGGGTTTGCAGCAGCAGTTGCCGCGGCGACTGTGGCGGGGTCACGTAAGCCACGCGGTACTCGCCCTCGCCGAGGCCGGCGAGGCCCGCCGCCGCCCGGGTCGCCTCCGCGAGTGAGCCCAGTTCGTCCACCAGGCCCACATCCCGCGCCGCACCGGCACTCCAGACGCGCCCCTCGGCCACCGCTTCCACCTGCGCCCGCGCCATGCCCCGGCCCTCTGCCACGATGTCGATGAACTTGCGGTAGCGGTCGTTCACGGAGAGCCGCAGCGTCTCGGCGACGGCGGGCTGCAGCGGCCGGTCGAGGCGCAGGGCGCCGGCCCGCTCCGTGGTGCCCACGCCATCGGTAGCGATGCCCGCGCGCTCAAGGAGTTCCTCCACGGTGGGGAATGCGAGAAACACGCCGATGCTGCCGGTGATGGTTGCCGGGGTAGCCCAGATCTCGTCCGCCGGCGCGGCGATGTAGTAGCCGGCGGACGCCGCCACGCGACCCATGGAAACCACCACCGGCAGCGCGTGCCGGCGCTTGAGGTCGGCGAGTCCGGCGCGCACCACCTCGGCGCCGAAAGCACTGCCCCCGGGGCTGTCGATGCGCAGCACAATCGCCGCCACGTCCGGCTCATCGGCGACGTCCCGCAGCTGCCGCAGGAGGGTCTCGGCGCCGATGGCGCCGGGATCGCGCTCACCGCTGAAGAGCGGACCCGCGGCCGTCACCACTGCCACCCGCTTCCCGGCGCTGGGCTCCGGGGGCCGTCCGCGCCGGGCGAGGTAGCGCTGGAAGGGCACCGCCTCGAAGCGGCCGTCCTCGTCGGCGGCGCCGACGACCTCGACCAGGTAGTCATTGGCGGCTTCCCGCGACAGCAGCCGGTCGACGAGTCCATCGGCAAGCGCCAGCTGTGCCGGATCACCGTCCTTCGCCGCGAGACGCGTTGTGTAGCCGTTGATGTGCTCATCCACGGCGCCGGCGGGCAGGCCGCGACGCGTTTCGACGAGATCCGTGTACTGTCCCCAGAGATCGGCCAGCCAGGCCCGGGTGATGACCTTCTGGTCCTCGGACATGTCCATGCGGGTCAGGGGCTCGGCGATGGACTTGTGCTCGCCGGCACGGAATACGTGCATGGTCACCGCGAGCTTGTCCAGGGCATCGCGGAAATAGTTGACGTAGCTGGCGAAGCCCTCCAGGGCCAGCGCACCGTGGGGGTGGAGCACCACGGTGTCCGCCTGCATCGCCAGCAGGTACTGGTCCTGCGTGAAATAGTCGCCCAGGGCGACGACGGGCTTGCCCGTGGCGCGGAAGCGCTCGAGCGCCGGCGCCAGCTCCTGGGCGCGGCTGAGGCCCAGCGAGAGGAGATCGTCCGTCCGCAGCACGAGCGAACTGATGGCCGGATCATCGGCAGCCCGGTCCACCGCGTCGATCAGATCCTGCAGCCGCACCTCCGACGTCCCCGGGGAGGAATCACCGAGCAGCGCCAGGGGCTCCACGCGGCTGCGCTCGTCCACGACCTCCCCGGCGGGGTCGAGGAGCAGCGCGGCACGCTCCGGCAGCTCCCGGGACGGCCCGCCCGTCAAGGCGACATAGAGCAGCACCAGCGCCAGGAGAAACAGGAGATTGGCGAGAGCGAGGCGCACTACCGTGATCGCGCGCCAGAGGCCGCCGAACAGGCGGCGCAGGAAAGACAGTCTAGCCATCGGTATCTTGTTCCTCAGGCGAGGCGGCCCGCAGCTGCGGGCCGCGCAGGCGCACATAGAGCATGGCGCAGGTGAAGAGGCCGACGACGGCGACCATGCCGGCAATTGAGGCCAGCGATGTGGGGTCGACGAACAGACGCTCCACCAGGCGGATGAAGTAGAGCAGGACTACAAAGCACAGCCAGATGTAGCTGCGCAGCCGATCCCGGAGCATACCCGGCAGAAAAATCAGCAGGGGCAGCAGGTAGGCAACCCAGATGATCCAGGGAGCGTCGCGAACCACGACTTCGCGCGCCTGCTGCAGAAGCAGCAGCAGCCAGAAGCCCCAGCAGGCTGCCCGGAGCCAGGCCGCCGCGCCGCTGCGCGCGACCGCAGTCACGGTGCGCTTCCAGCGCTGTTCAGGGCCGCCGCCAGGCGGGCCACCCGCGCGCCGAGGCTCCGGCACAACCCGGTCTCGTCATCGTCGAGGGCCCGCTGGTTCTCGACGCCACCGTAGTGGCTCGCACCGTAGGGTGTCCCGCCACCCCGGGTGCGGGTGAGCCCGGGTTCCCCGTAGTCCAGGCCGACCAGCACCATGCCGTGGTGCAGGAGCGGGAGCATCATGGACAGGAGCGTGCTCTCCTGGCCGCCATGGAGGCTCGAGGTCGAGGTGAACACGCCCGCGGGCTTGCCCACGAGGGCGCCACTGAGCCAGCTGTCGCCGGTCTGGTCGAGGAAGTACTTGAGGGGCGCGGCCATATTGCCGAAGCGGGTCGGACTGCCGAGCGCAAGACCGGCGCAGCCACGGAGCTCGTCCTGGCTGCAATAGAGCGGTCCGTCGGCGGGAATCTCATCGGCGACCTGTTCCGTCTCCGCGGAGACCCGCGGCACCGTGCGCAGCCGCGCCTCGAGACCGCCCACGGCCGCCACGCCGCGGGCGACCTGCGCGGCCATGGCGGCCGTGGCACCACCCGCCGAGTAATAGAGCACGAGGATGTAGGGCGCGGCGCTCACGAGCGCATCTCGCGCACCGTCTCCAGCGGCCGGCCGATCGCGGCGACCTCGACGCCATAGTCCGGGAGCACGGCGAGCTTTGTGCGGCACACGGAGTAGCAGCAGTGCCGGTGGTTGACGATGCCAGTGGCCATGGCCGGTCTCGCGGTTTGATTAAGCGCCGCAGTATAGCAAAGGACAACCCCGCCTCGGGGCGCGCGACGCCGCGTCCCGGCAGCGCACGGTTTCATGCCATACTCCCGGCCTATGCCGGAACTACCCGCCCAGCTCGAGCCCTGGCTCAATCGCCTGGCCTATCTGTACCGCCGCTTCAACAGCGACCGCTGCCGGGACACGGCGGCGGCGCTGACCTACATGAGCCTGTTTGCCATCGTGCCGCTGCTGACGGTGCTCTACACCATGGCGTCGGCGGTGCCGGCTTTCCAGGGCCTCGAAGACAAAATCCAGGACCTGCTCTTCGAGCACTTTATGCCCGAGACCTCCATGGAGCTGGAGCAATATCTCGGCGACTTTTCGCGCCAGGCAAAAAACCTGACGGGCTTCGGTATCGCTGTCCTGGTCGCTACCGCCATCCTGATGCTGCGCAACATCGAGCGCAGCTTCAACCGCATCTGGCGCACGCCGGAGAACCGCAGCCCCGTCTCCAGCTTCCTGCTGTACTGGGCCGTGCTGAGCCTGACGCCGCTGACCATCGGCCTGGGCCTGGCCGCGAGTACCTACCTGGCCTCCTTCGCCAGCCGTCTCGACCACCTGGACGTGATCGGCGCCGGCGCCGCGCTCCTCCGCATTGCGCCGTTGCTGCTCAGCGTGCTGGGGTTCACCCTGGTCTACGTGGCCGTGCCCAATTGCCGGGTCCCGTTCAAGCATGCGCTGATCGGCGGCGCGCTGGCGGCCATCGCCTTCAACACCGCCCGCTCCCTGTTCACCACCCTGGTCGCGGGCTCCAGCATCACGTTCATCTACGGCGCCTTCGCCGCCGTGCCCCTGTTCCTGCTGTGGCTCTTCATCTCCTGGAATATCGTGCTGGTGTCGGCGCTCGTCGTGCACAGCTTCTCCGCGTACCAGACCTCGGAGCAGGCCGCGCGCCCCCTGACCCTCAAGGCCCTGGAAGCGCTCTATCTTCTGTGGGAGCGGCAGCGGCGCGGCGAGGCCCTGCGGGAGATCGACGTGCTCACGGACCGGACCTGCGGCATCGACAGCGAGAGCTGGGGCAGGCTGCGGGATATCTTCCTCGCCCGGCGGGTGATCTCCCCGAACGAGCGCGGTCACTACCTCCTGTCGCGGGACCTGCACGACATTACTCTGTGGCAGGTTCTGCACTGGACCCGCGGCGATGCCCTCGCCACCGAGTACGAGCGCTGCCATGCCGTCGACGGCTGGGAGCAGCGCGCCCTCGCCCTGCTCACAGCGCGGGAGAACGCCAACCGGGACGCCCTGTCCATCACCCTTGCGGAGCTCTTCGACCGATGACCCTGCGTGCACGCTTTCCCTGCCTGATCCTGTGCCTGTCCCTGTGCCTGGGCTGCACCGGCTGCAGTGACCCCCCGGGGCCCCTCGATCCCATTGAGGCGCACCGGGGCAACTGGGTGCTCATCAACTACTGGGCAGAGTGGTGCAAGCCCTGTATCCGCGAGGTGCCGGAACTCAACAGTCTCGACCGGGAGGAGGACATCACGGTCCTCGGCGTCAACTACGACGGCGCCACCGGCGACGCCCTGGCCGCGCAGATCGACAGCCTGGCCATCACCTTCGCGCAGCTGCCGGAGGACCCCGCCACGGCGCTCGGACTCGAGCGACCCCAGGTCCTGCCCACCACCGTGGTCATCGACCCGGTCGGCCGCCGCGTGGCCACTCTGGTCGG
>CAYFVG010000032.1:0-15661 GCA_964346365.1 uncultured Alteromonadaceae bacterium | reverse complement strand
GCCGGCGAGGAACGCGCGATTGTCACCGCCAGGGAAGGCACGACCCGGGACGTGCTTCGCGAGGACATCCTCGTCCACGGCCTCCCTCTGCATATCGTCGATACCGCCGGCCTGCGCGAGAGCAAGGATCCAGTCGAACAGGAAGGGGTGCGCCGCGCCCTGGCCGAGATTGCCAGCGCGGACCGGGTCATCCTGGTCATCGACGACAGCAACCCCGGCACCGCGCCCGGGTTGGCGGACCTGCTTCCCGCCGGTGTCGCACCCCCGCCGCCCGGCACACCGATGACCCGCGTGTACAACAAGATCGACCTGTCCGGCGCCACGCCCGCGGTTCGCCCGTCCGAAGATGCCACTGACGTCTGGTTGTCTGCCGGCACCGGTGAAGGGCTGGAGCTGCTCCGGGCGCACCTTGGGGACAGCGTCGGGCTGCAGGCCGCCGGGGAGAGCGCCTTCAGTGCACGCCGGCGCCATCT
The DNA here is from genome assembly GCA_964346365.1 of uncultured Alteromonadaceae bacterium. Classification (GTDB taxonomy): domain Bacteria; phylum Pseudomonadota; class Gammaproteobacteria; order Pseudomonadales; family Halieaceae; genus Pseudohaliea. The sequence goes on along the minus strand of CAYFVG010000032.1, from coordinate 15,188 downwards.
CGATGCCCTGGACCGCGCCGGCGCACACCTCGTTGACGCTCAGCGGCAGCTAGCGGCCAGCGCTGCCGGTGAACTGGTTGCGGAAGACCTCCGCTATGTCCAGGCCTGCCTCGGGGAAATTACCGGCAGGGTCAGCAGCGACGACCTTCTCGGGGAAATCTTCTCCAGCTTCTGCATCGGCAAGTAACAACCTCTCCACGAGCTTGCCCACACTGCCGGCGACATACCGGCGGCTCCACCGCCTGCCCCCCAGGTCACAAACAAGTCGCACACAGGCGACATGCATCATCCACCTTGCCTGTGCGCAGCGACGGGACAAGCGCAGGGTAATCCGTGGACGAAAGTACCGCTTGTCCACCGCCGGGCGCCGCGGCGGAATGCCTACACAACCGGTACCCAGCCCGCTACCGCCGGCTGACGCGGTTGCCAACAGAGCTGTCGAACGTGCAACTCCCTGACTGACCGGCTAAAACCCTACTTTTCCCCGGCGAAGTCTCTACGCAATAGCAACAACAATAAAATTCTACCTCCACTACAAGACACTAATAATTTATTAATACCTTCGGCTGAAAGGGCACAAAGTCGAGAGATCAATCCGTTTGGCGAAACAGGGGAGCAACCGTATAATCCTCGCCCCGGCGACTCAGGTGAGGCCCATGCGCTACCCGGAGAATTTTGATGTGATCGTAATCGGCGGTGGCCATGCCGGGACCGAGGCCTGCCTGGCCGCCGCTCGCATGGGCTGCCGGACCCTGTTGCTCACTCACAGTATCGACACACTCGGGCAGATGTCCTGCAATCCCGCTATCGGTGGTATCGGCAAGAGTCACCTTGTGCGCGAGGTCGATGCGCTCGGCGGGGCGATGGCCGATGCCACGGACCGGGCAGGCATCCAGTTCCGTGTCCTCAACGCGCGCAAGGGCCCGGCCGTGCGGGCGACGCGAGCTCAGGCCGACCGGGTGCTCTACCGCGCCGCAATACGGGGTAGCCTCCAGGCGCAAACCGGGCTGCAGATTTTCCAACAGCCGGTGGATGACCTGCTCATGGAGGGCGACCGCGTGATCGGCGCGCGCACCGCCATGGGCCTCGACTTCCACGCGCCTACGGTCGTGCTGTGCACCGGTACCTTCCTCGGCGGTCGCATCCATATCGGCCTGGAGAGCGCCAGCGGTGGTCGTGCCGGCGATGCCCCGGCGAGCGCCCTCGCCCGGCGGCTGCGGGAACTGCCCTTCCGCGTCGACCGGTTGAAGACCGGGACCCCGCCGCGCATCGACGCGCGCAGCGTGGATCTCGCGGCACTCGAACAGCAATGGGGCGATGACCCGCGGCCGGTGATGTCCTTCCTCGGCGACCCGGCATCGCACCCGGCACAGCGCTGCTGCTGGATTGCGCACACCAACCCCCGGACCCACGATATTATCCGTGCCAACCTCGATCGCTCGCCGATGTACTCGGGGGGCATCGAAGGCACCGGGCCGCGCTATTGTCCGAGCATCGAAGACAAGATCCACCGCTTCGCCGACAAGGATGCGCACCAGGTGTTCGTCGAGCCGGAAGGGCTCGACACGCCGGAGCTCTACCCGAACGGCATCTCCACCAGCCTTCCTTTCGACGTTCAGCTCGATTTCGTGCGCTCCCTGGCGGGCTTCGAGCAGGCCGTGGTCACGCGCCCGGGTTACGCTATCGAATACGATTTCTTCGATCCCCGGGACCTGCATCCGTCGCTGGAAACCCGGCCGGTGGCCGGCCTCTATTTTGCCGGTCAGATAAACGGCACCACCGGCTACGAGGAGGCCGCGGCCCAGGGGCTTCTCGCCGGGATCAATGCCGCGCGGCGGGTTCGGGGCGAGGCGCCCTGGTGCCCGCGCCGCGACGAGGCCTATCTCGGCGTACTCGTCGACGACCTGATCACCCTCGGTACCCGCGAGCCCTATCGCATGTTCACCTCCCGGGCCGAGTACCGGCTGCTGCTCCGGGAAGACAACGCCGACCTGCGGCTTACGGAGACCGGGCGGCAGCTCGGCCTGGTCGACGACCGCCGCTGGGCACATTTCGAGGCGAAGCGGGAAAGGATCGAACGGGAACAGCAGCGCCTGCTTACCACCTTTGTTCATCCCGGCACGCCGGAGGCCCGGCAGCTGGAGGAAAAACTCGGCAGTGAGCTCAAGCGCGAGTATTCCCTCGCCGACCTGCTGAAGCGGCCGCAGCTCGCGTACGCTGCCATCGCGCCGCTGGCAGACGGTGCGGTGACCGATCCCCGGGTCGCCGAGCAGGTGACCATTCAGGCCAAGTACGCAGGCTATATCGAACGCCAGGCCGAGGAGATTGCCCGTCTTGCGCGGCACGAGCAGTACATCCTGCCGGAGGACCTGGACTACGCCGGCGTAGACGGCCTCTCCCACGAGGTGCGCGGCAAGCTAGCCGAGGCGAAGCCGAACACGCTCGGCCAGGCCGGCCGGATCCCCGGCGTCACCCCGGCGGCTGTGTCGCTCCTCCTCGTGCACCTGAAGAAGCGCGAGGGCCGGTCGGTGCCGGCGCTGAAAAGCGCCTGAGGTGCGCGACCCGGCGCTCGCAGAGGGCTGCGCCGCGCTGGGTATCGACGTCACACCGACAATTCTGGAGGCTTTCTCCACCTACCTGGACCTCCTCGAAACGTGGAACCGGGTCTACAACCTGACCGCCGTGCGCAGCCGCGATGGGATGGTTACCCGCCACCTCCTCGACAGTCTGAGCGTCCTGCCGCTCCTGCCGGCGGCAGGGCCGCTGCTGGATGTCGGCACCGGCGCGGGCCTGCCCGGCATCCCGCTTGCGCTCTGTCAGCCGGAGCGCTCTCTTTGCCTCCTCGACAGCAATGGCAAGAAGACCCGGTTTCTGTTCCAGGTGAAAACCGACCTGGGCTTGGCTAACATACGGATCGCTGCGGAGCGCGCAGAAGCGCACCGGCCCGGGCAGCTCTACGCTGGCATCCTCAGCCGGGCCTTTGCCGCGCTGCCGGCGATGCTCGCTAGCTGTGGCCACCTCGTCGCGCCCGGGGGCGCTTTCTACGCCATGAAATCGGTGCTTGGGGCGGAGGAACGCGAGGCGGCCGAGGCTCTCGGCTATCGGGTGACGGCGACGCCACTCGCCGTACCGGGTCTCGATGAACAGCGCTCTCTCATCACTCTGCGGCCGGAGGCCAGCGCGTGACACGAACCATCGCTATCGCGAACCAGAAGGGTGGGGTCGGCAAGACCACGACCTGTGTCAACCTCGCCGCCTCGCTCGCCGCCATGAAGAAGCGCGTATTGCTCGTGGACCTCGACCCCCAGGGCAACGCGACCATGGGCAGCGGGGTGGACAAGTACGCCATCGAGCAGAGCATCTACGACGTGCTGGTGCACGGCGCCGCCGTGACAGCGGTGCGCTGTCCGGCCGGCGAGGGCGGTTTCGAGGTGTTGCCTGCTAACGGCGACCTCACCGCCGCGGAGGTCGAGCTCCTGCAGGTCGACGGTCGCGAGCGTCGGCTGCGGGGGAGCCTGGCGGCCGCCGCGGCGGCCTACGATTACATCCTGGTCGACTGCCCGCCGTCCCTGAACATGCTCACCGTGAACGGCCTGGTCGCGGCCGACGGGGTCCTGGTCGCCATGCAGTGCGAGTACTTCGCCCTCGAGGGCCTGTCGGCACTGCTGGACACGATCCGCCGGGTCGCCGAAAGTGTCAACCCGGCGCTGCAGGTCGAGGGTATCCTGCGCACCATGTACGATCCGCGCAACAGCCTGACCAACGAGGTGTCCGCGCAGCTCCACGAGCATTTCGGTGAACGTGTTTTCCGCACCGTGGTGCCGCGCAACGTGCGTCTGGCGGAGGCGCCGAGCCACGGCATGCCCGCTATGTACTACGATAAATACTCCCGCGGTTCCCGGGCCTACCTGGCTCTGGCGGGGGAAATGATCCGGCGCGAGGAACGGCTCGCGCCCATGGGAGGTCGCGACTGATGGCTGGCAGGAAAGCGCGTATGGGGCGGGGTCTCGATGCCCTGCTGGCCTCGTCCGCCTCGGCGGCGAACCGCGACAGCGACCCCCGCCCTGCGGATAGCGACGGTGTACTGCGCGAGGTGCCCGTGGACCTCATCCAGCGAGGCAAGTATCAACCGCGCCGGGACATCGAGCCGGAATCGCTGCAGGAGCTCGCCGACAGCATCAAGGCTCAGGGCCTCATGCAGCCGATTGTACTGCGCGCGATTTCCGACACGCGCTACGAGATTGTCGCCGGCGAGCGTCGCTGGCGTGCCGCCCAGCTCGCGGGTCTCGGCGAGATCCCGGCGCTGGTGCGCGACGTCACCGATGAGGCTGCGATCGCCATGGCGCTGATCGAGAACATCCAGCGCGAGGACCTGAACCCCATCGAGGAGGCCGCTGCTCTCCAGCGTTTGCAGCAGGAGTTCGAACTCACGCAACAGGAAGTCGCCGAAGCCGTGGGCAAGTCGCGCTCGACGGTGGCGAATCTGCTTCGGCTCATGAGCCTCGAGCCGGACGTGCGCACGCTGCTCGAGCACGGTGATCTCGATATGGGCCATGCTCGCTGTCTCCTGTCTCTGGGTGGCGCGAGTCAGCGCCACGCCGCGCGGCAGGTGTCATCCCGGGGCCTGTCTGTTCGCCAGGCCGAGGCGCTCGTTCGGCGCCTGCTGGCAGAGGCGGAGCAGGGTGAGCGCAGGGGCGGGGAAGAACCGGCCCTCGACCCGAATATCCGCCGGCTGCAGGATGATCTCTCGGAGCGCCTTGGCACCCGCGTTCAAATCCAGCATGGCAAGGGTGGCAAGGGCAGGCTGGTGCTCGCCTACGGCAGTCTCGAGGAACTGGACGGTATCCTGGGGCACATCCAGTAGACCGAAGATCAGGCCGAACAGTCGGTTGAGCAGTGGGTCGATTCGCCGCCGGGTTACCTGACAGGTTGAAGCCCTCCGGTATACCCCCTATACTGCGCGCGCTCGAAAGAGAGGACCCACTTGCGTGGTTGATGGCAGAGGGGGAGCGAGCGGGAGCGCGCCAACAGGGGCAAAGCTGAAGCCGCGACCGGTTTACTGCATCACGCTGGCTCAGTTAGTGGTCCTGGGTTTTTTGTCTCTGGCGACCCTCCTGGTGGCAGACGCAGCGGTGACGGTGTCGCTGGCCGTCGGTGGTGCCTGTCATGCGCTACCGCAGGCGTGGTTTGCGTTTCAGGTTTTCGAGCGTGGAGAGCGGCGCGGGGCCGGGCCGGCCCTGGTTGCTTACGCCGCGGAAGCGGGCAAGTTTCTCCTGAGCGCGGCGAGCTTTGCCCTGGTCTTCGCGCTGTTGCGGCCGGTGGTACCGCTGGCCGTGTTCGGCGGCTTTGTCGCCATGTTGCTCGTGCAAGCCGCGGGCGGCATCTGGCTCCTGCGCCGTGGGCAGGCCGGTCAGTAGGCGGATAATGGTCAGGCATTAACCAGACCCCCCACGGCGAACGATGAGCAGAGAGCGAGTTGCATGGCAGGCGAGACGCAGACGGTATCCGACTACATCGTCCACCACCTGACGAACCTCACCTATGGCAAGCTCCCGGCGGGCTACCATCGCCATGACGGCAGTGTTGTTGGTGAAGGTGGTGCCTGGGTCATGGCCCACGGCGGTGAGGAAGCTGCAGCCATGGGCTTCACCGCTGTCCATGTGGATTCCATGGTGTGGTCCCTGGGGCTTGGCGCGTTTTTCTGCTGGTTCTTTTACCGCATGGCCCGGCGAGCAGACGCCGATGTTCCTACCGGTGCGCTCAACGCGGTAGAAATGATCGTCGGTTTTATCGACAACACGGTGCGGGATACCTTTCACGGCCGCAACCCGCTCATCGCCCCGCTCGCCCTGACGATTTTCGTCTGGGTTTTTCTCATGAACCTGATGGATCTCGTGCCGGTTGACCTGATACCGCACACCCTCGCTCTACTCGGCGTCGAGTACCAGAAAATCGTGCCCTCCACGGATCCCAACGTCACCTTCGGGCTCTCCATCGGCGTCCTGATGCTGATACTTTACTACTCTGTCAAGGTAAAAGGATTCGGGTTTGCGCGCGAGCTGACGATGAACCCGTTCAACCACTGGCTGCTCATTCCCGTGAACCTCTTCATGGAGGTGGTCGGGCTCCTCGCGAAGCCGTTCTCTCTCGCTCTTCGCCTCTTTGGCAACATGTATGCGGGCGAGATGATCTTTATTCTTATTGCTGCGCTGTTCAGCGCCGGTGTCGCCTGGATGGTCCCGGCCGGGCTGCTGCAGATTGGCTGGGCGATCTTCCACATCCTGATCATCACCCTGCAGGCCTTTATTTTCATGGTGCTGACGATCGTCTATCTCAGCATGGCCCACGAAGACCACTGACCCCCCTCAACCGTTTGGTAATCAACTGCTAGGAGAAACTCATGGAACTCGTTCTTATCGCCGCCGCGATCATGATCAGCCTCGGTGGCCTCGGCGCCGCGATCGGCATCGGCATGCTCGGTGGCAAGCTCATTGAAGGGTCCGCCCGTCAGCCGGAGCTGGCACCCAAGCTTCAGGTCACGTTCTTCCTCGGCGCGGGCCTGGTGGACGCTATTCCGATCATCGGGGTGGGTCTTGCCATGTATCTCATCTTCGTTGTTGCACCGGGCATGGCCTGAAGCCCGGCGTTCCGGAAGCAATGACGCGGGGAACGGCCCTACCGGCGGCCCCGCTACAGCAGTGAGGAGCACGGCGTGAATATCAATCTTACGCTCATCGGACAGGCAATCGCTTTTTTCGGCTTCGTCTGGTTTTGCATGAAGTTCGTCTGGCCGCCCCTGGTCGCTGCCATGGCGGAGCGCGAAAAGAAAATTGCCGAAGGGCTCGCCGCCGCGGATCGCGCGAGCCGTGATCTTGAAATCGCTCAGGAAAAAGCTCGCGAGCGGCTTAAAGAGGCGAAACAGGAGGCTGCCGGTATCGTGGATTCCGCCAACCGGCGAGCGAGCCAGCTTATCGAGGAGGCCAAGGATACCGCGCGTATCGAGGCGGAGCGGGTCAAGGTGGCAGCGCAGGCCGAAATCGACCAGGAAGCCAATCGCGCCCGGGAGCAGCTACGCGCCCAGGTCGCAACGCTTTCTGTTGCCGGCGCCGAGAAAATCCTGGGTGCCTCCATCGATCAGCAGGCGCATGCTCAGCTGGTCGACGAGCTGGCAGCAGAGCTTTAACGAGAGGTCGCGATGGCTGAACCAACAACGCTGGCCCGTCCCTACGCAAAGGCGGCCTTCGAGTACGCGAGCGAGAGGGGTGAACTGGACAGCTGGCTCTCTCAGCTTCGGGTTGCGGCCGCCGTAGCAGTCGAGCCACGGGTGCGCGCGGTCCTGGACGCCCCGGCCCTCACCGCGACTGAACAAGGCGAGCAGTTTATCGGTCTGCTTGGCGATAGCGCGGACGACGCGGTCGGGAATTATCTCCGGTTGCTCGCATCGAATCGGCGCCTGCCGCTGCTGCCGCAGGTCTGTCGGCAATTCGAAGCGTTGAAAGCCGACCGCGACCGCGTCGTCGAGGTCGAGGTTGTCTCGGCGTTTGATCTTCCGCAGGACGTGAACGAGCGTATCGCCTCGGCCCTCGGCAAGCGCCTGCAGCGCGAAATTCTCGTGAGTAGCGAGACCGATGCGTCGCTGCTGGGGGGGATACTGATCCGGGCTGGCGACACGGTCATCGATGGCTCTGTGCGCGGGCGGCTGAACAAGCTGGCCGACGCACTGACAAACTGAATTCGAGGAAGCGAGCATGCAGCAACTCAACCCAGCGGAAATCAGCGACATCATCCGGCAGCGCATCGACCAGCTCGATGTGAGCACCCAGGCGCGCAACGAGGGCACGGTCGTCTCTGTCGCCGACGGCATCATCCGCATCCACGGCCTCGAGGACGTGATGTACGGTGAGATGATCGAGTTTGATGGCGGCGTATACGGCATGGCCCTGAACCTCGAGCGCGACTCCGTGGGCGCCGTGATCCTGGGCGACTACAAGGGTCTGGCAGAAGGGCAGGCCTGTCGCTGCACCGGTCGCATCCTGGAGGTGCCGGTCGGGCCTGAACTGCAGGGCCGCGTGGTCGATGCCCTCGGCACGCCCATCGACGGCAAGGGCGCGATTGACGCCGAACTCACGGACGCGCTCGAGAAGGTGGCGCCCGGTGTTATCGCCCGGCAATCGGTCGACCAGCCGGTGCAGATCGGTTTGAAGGCCATCGACGCCATGGTGCCGATCGGTCGCGGCCAGCGGGAGTTGATCATCGGCGATCGCCAGATCGGCAAAACCGCTATTGCCGTGGACGCCATCATCAACCAGAAAGGCACCGGCATTAAGTGCATCTATGTCGCCGTGGGCCAGAAGGCCTCCTCGGTCGCCGCCGTGGTGCGCAAGCTCGAAGAGCACGGCGCTATGGAGCACACGATCGTTGTCGCCGCCACCGCCGCCGACCCGGCCGCCATGCAGTACCTGGCGCCCTTCGCCGGCTGCACCATGGGCGAGTACTACCGCGACCGCGGCGAAGACGCGCTGATCATCTACGATGACCTCACCAAGCAGGCCATGGCCTACCGCCAGATCTCCCTGCTGCTGCGCCGCCCGCCGGGCCGCGAGGCCTACCCCGGTGACGTTTTCTATCTGCACTCGCGCCTGCTCGAGCGCGCCGCCCGGGTGAACGCCGACTACGTGGAGCAGCTCACGAGCGGAGAGGTCAAGGGCAGGACCGGCTCCCTCACGGCCCTGCCGGTGATCGAGACCCAGGCCGGCGACGTGTCCGCCTTTGTGCCGACGAACGTCATCTCCATCACCGACGGCCAGATCTTCCTCGAAACCGACATGTTCAACGCCGGCATCCGCCCGGCTATGAATGCCGGTATTTCCGTGTCGCGGGTCGGTGGCTCGGCACAGACCAAGATCATGAAGAAACTCTCCGGCGGTGTGCGCACGGCCCTCGCCCAGTATCGCGAGCTGGCGGCGTTCTCACAGTTCGCCTCGGACCTCGACGACGCCACCAGGGCCCAGCTCGATCACGGCAAGCGCGTGACCGAACTGATGAAGCAGAAGCAGTACTCGCCGCAGAGCATCGCGGAGATGGGCCTGATGCTCTACGCCGCCAACGAGGGTCACCTGGCGGATGTCGAGGTCGAGAAGATCGGTGCCTTCGAGGACGCTCTTCTGTCCTACATGCACGCCGAGCACGGCGACCTCATGGACAAGGTGGTCGAGAGCGGCGCCTGGGACGACGAAATCGAGGCGGCCTTCAAGGGCGCCATCGAGTCCTTCAAGTCGACCCAAAGCTGGTAAGCCCCGGAGGCTACGATGGCAGTCGGTAAGGAAATCCGCACCAAGATCACGAGCATCCAGGGCACGCAGAAGATCACCAACGCCATGGAGATGGTGGCGGCGAGCAAGATGCGCAAGGCCCAGGAGCGCATGGCGGTCGGCAAGCCCTACGCGCGGCGGATGCGCGATGTGGTCGGCCACCTGGCCAACTCTGTGCCCGAATACCGGCACGTCTATATGGAAGAGCGCGAGCCGAAACGCGTGGGCTTTATTGTTGTGGCGACAGATCGCGGCCTGTGCGGCGGCCTGAACATCAATCTGTTCAAGGCGACGGTCCGCGGCATGAAAGAGTGGAACGAGCGCGGTTGCGAAATCGACCTGTCGCTTATCGGCGCCAAGGCGGCGACCTTTTTCAACAGCTACGGCGGTAACGTGGTTGCGGCAACCCGTGACATCGGTGAGGCGCCCACCCTCGAGGACCTCATCGGCGGCGTAAAGACCATGCTCGATGCCTACGCCGAAGGTCGTATCGACCGCCTGTTCCTGGTGAGCAACGAATTCGTCAACACCATGACGCAGAACCCGGTGGTGGAGCAGCTGCTGCCGCTGCCGGCGGAAGACAGTGAGGAAATGAAGCACCACTGGGACTATATCTACGAGCCCGATGCCCGGGAGCTTCTCGACCGCCTGATGGTCCGTTACGTCGAGTCCCAGATTTACCAGGCTGTGGTCGAAAACGGTGCCTGCGAGCAGGCGGCGCGCATGCTGGCCATGAAGAACGCCACCGACAATGCCGGGGAGCTCATCGACGACCTGCAGCTGGTTTACAACAAGGCCCGCCAGGCCGCAATCACTCAGGAGCTGTCGGAGATCGTCGGCGGCGCTGCGGCCATCAGCTAGCGCCCCGACAGCCCGCGACAGCGAAACTTTCAGAGACAGAGGATCCGGACATGAGTAGCGGACGAGTCGTTCAAATCATCGGCGCGGTCATCGACGTGGAGTTTCCGCGCGACGCCGTCCCGCAGATCTATGAGGCGCTGACCGTCAGCGAGAAGGGGTTGACCCTCGAAGTGCAGCAACAGCTGGGCGACGGCATCGTTCGGACCATCGCCATGGGTTCCTCGGAAGGCCTCTCGCGCGGCCTCGGTGTCGAGAACACCGGTGCGCCGATCTCTGTCCCCGTGGGCGGCGAGACCCTGGGCCGGATCATGGACGTGCTCGGCACCCCCATCGATGAGCGCGGCCCCATCGGCGAGCAGGAGCGCGCCGCCATCCACCGGGACGCACCGAGCTACGAGGAGCTTGCGGCCTCGAGTGAGCTGCTGGAAACGGGCATCAAGGTCATCGATCTGGTCTGCCCCTTTGCCAAGGGCGGCAAGGTCGGCCTCTTCGGCGGCGCCGGCGTGGGCAAGACCGTGAACATGATGGAGCTGATCAACAATATCGCCCTCCAGCACTCCGGCCTGTCGGTGTTTGCCGGGGTCGGCGAACGGACCCGGGAGGGCAACGACTTCTACTACGAGATGCAGGAGTCGAAGGTCGTGGACATCGAGAACCCGGCCAATTCCAAGGTGGCGATGGTCTACGGTCAGATGAACGAGCCGCCGGGCAACCGCCTGCGGGTGGCCCTGACGGGCCTGACCATGGCGGAGAAATTCCGCGATGAGGGCCGCGACGTCCTCCTGTTCATCGACAATATCTATCGCTATACGCTCGCCGGCACCGAGGTGTCCGCACTCCTCGGCCGCATGCCGTCGGCCGTGGGCTACCAGCCGACGCTGGCCGAGGAAATGGGTGTACTGCAGGAGCGCATTACCTCCACGAAGGTGGGCTCTATCACCTCCATCCAGGCGGTGTATGTCCCGGCGGACGACCTCACGGACCCGTCCCCGGCCACAACCTTCGCCCACCTGGACTCCACGGTGGTCCTGGCCCGGGATATCGCCGCCAAGGGTATCTACCCGGCCGTGGATCCGCTGGACTCCACGTCCCGCCAGCTCGACCCGCTGCTGATCGGCGGCGAGCACTACGAGACGGCGCGCGGTGTGCAGAACGTGCTCCAGCGCTATAAGGAGCTCAAGGACATCATCGCCATTCTCGGCATGGACGAGCTGTCCGAGGAGGACAAGCTCACAGTGTCCCGGGCGCGCAAAATCGAGCGTTTCCTGTCGCAGCCCTTCCATGTGGCGGAAATCTTCACCGGTGCGCCCGGCAAGTACGTCTCCCTCAAGGACACGATCTCGAGCTTCAAGGCGATCCTGGCCGGCGAGTATGATGAGCTACCGGAGCAGGCCTTCTACATGGTCGGCACCATCGAGGAAGCGGTCGAGAAAGCGAAAAACCTCCAGGGTCAGTGAGGCCGGATCATGGCAATGACAATTCACTGTGACATCGTCAGCGCGGAGGAGGGCATCTTCTCGGGCCTGGTGGAGTCCCTGGTCGCCACCGGCGAACTGGGCGAGCTCGGTATCAACTACGGCCACGCCCCGCTGCTGACCGCCCTGCGCCCCGGCCCGGTGCGCATCGTCACCCAGCACGGGGACGAAGAGGTCTATTACGTGTCCGGCGGCTTTCTGGAAGTACAGCCGGGTGTGGTGACTGTGCTCGCCGACACCGCGCTGCGCGCCGACGATGTGGACGAAGCAGCCGCCGAGGAGGCCCGCCGCGAGGCGGTCCAGACGCTGACCAACCAGTCCGGCGATTTCGATTACGGCCGCGCCTCGGCCCAGCTCGCCGAGGCCGCGGCCCAGCTCGCCACCCTCCGCAAGATGCGCAATCGCGCCGGGCGCGGTTGATACGGATCATCGACGCCGCCCCGCGCTCGCAGTTCTTTCAGCTCGGGCGGGACCTTCCCCCGGTGGACGTCATGTCCCTCTCTCAGGCCCTTGACCGGGTCGGCATACGCCCGACCGGGCGACGAAAGTGACTCGCTGATCATCAAGTCATAAGCAATCTGTGACGCGGTGCACGGTGCGCGATCACCCGGGCACCGCAGCCCGTTGTAATGCCGAAGCCTGCCGGTAACATGTGAGTTTTCGCCACGGGCGCCGTGGCCGGGCCCGGGAGCAGGGTATCCTCATGAACCTCACTGTCGTCATCCTCGCCGCCGGCGAGGGCAAGCGCATGCGCTCTGCCCTCCCCAAGGTGCTGCATCCGCTTGCCGGCAGTCCCATGCTTGCGCACGTCCTGGCACTGGCGCGCAGTCTCGAGCCGACCCGCATCTGCGTGGTTGTGGGTCACGGCAGTGAGGCGGTGCGCGAGGCGCTGGCGGCCGATGATATTTGTTGGGTGGAGCAGGCGGAGCGGCTTGGCACGGGCCACGCAGTGCTGCAGGCCCTGCCCTCGGTGGTCGATAACGACGGTCAGGTGCTCGTGCTCTACGGCGACGTGCCGTTGCTGCCGGCGGGCCCGGTGTGCGAACTGGTCGCCGCCGGCAATGCCCTGCTTACGGCCCGGCTTCCCGACCCGACCGGCTACGGCCGCATCCGCCGCGACGGCGCCGGCGCCTTTGCCGGCGTAGTCGAGGAGCGGGACGCGTCTGCCGGCGAGCGGGTCATCGACGAGATCAACACCGGGGTGCTGGCGATTGAGGCGGCACTGCTCCGGCGCTATCTGCCGGTCGTCGGCAATGACAACGCCCAGGGCGAGTACTACCTCCCGGAGGTGCTACCCCTGGCCATGGCCGACGGTCACGCCGTGCACACCGTCTGCACCGACGACCCCGGCGCGGTGCTGGGCATCAACGACCGGGTGCAGCTCGCCGCGGCCGAGCGCGAGTTCCAGCGCCGCGGTGCACTGGAACTGTTACACGAGGGCGTCACCCTCGCCGACCCCGCCCGGTTCGACCTGCGCGGCAGCCTCGTCTGCGGCCGGGACGTGTTTATCGACGTGGGCGTGGTGCTAGAGGGTGCAGTGACCCTCGGCGATGGCGTGCGCATCGGGCCCCACTGTGTCCTTCGCGACGTCACCGTCGACGGCGGCAGCGAGGTCCATGCCTTCAGCCACCTGGATGGTGCGACCGTCGGGGCGGGTTGCAGCGTCGGTCCCTACGCGCGCCTGCGTTCCGGCACGGCCCTAGCGGACGGCGCCCGGGTCGGCAACTTCGTCGAGACGAAGAAAGCCGCCATCGGCGCCGGCAGCAAGGTAAACCACCTGAGTTACGTCGGCGACGCAACCCTGGGCAGCGGCGTCAATGTCGGCGCGGGTACCATCACCTGCAACTACGACGGCGTCGCCAAGCACCACACGACGCTCGGCGACGGGGTCTTTATCGGTTCCAACAGCACGCTGGTCGCGCCCCTGACGGTCGAGTACGGTGGGTTTGTTGCCGCCGGCTCGACGCTAACCAGTGACGTCGGGCGGGATCAGCTCGCCGTGGGTCGGGGCCGGCAGCGCAATATCGATGGTTGGTGCCGCCCGGGCAGTAGCGGCGAAGACGGCGAAGACAGTAAGGGAGGGCACTGATCGTGTGCGGCATCGTGGCAGCAGCAGCGCGCCGGGAAGTCTCGGAAATCCTCCTCGAGGGTCTGCGCCGGTTGGAGTACCGCGGTTACGATTCCGCGGGCATGGCCCTGGTTGATAATGAGCGCCAGCTGCAGCTGCACAAGCACCAGGGCAAGGTGGAACGCCTCGAACAGGCCCAGGCCCTCGATCCGATCCTCGGCTGTACGGGTCTCGCGCACACGCGCTGGGCCACGCACGGCCCGCCTGCGGCGGTCAATGCGCACCCGCATGTTTCCAGTGAGCGGATTGCGCTCGTACACAACGGTATTATCGAGAACCACAAGGCGCTTCGCGAGGAGCTCGCCGCCGCGGGCTACGACTGTGTCTCCGCCACAGACTCGGAGGTGGTTGCGCACCTGCTGCACCGCGCTCTGGCCGGCGGCGTCAGCCTCTTTGATGCCCTGCGCGCCACTGTTGCCCGGCTGCGGGGCACCTATGCCATCGCCGCTGTGGACAAGGAGCACCCGGGTATCGTGGTCGCCGCCCGGGAGGGCAGCCCGCTGGTGATCGGTGTCGGCATCGGCGAAAACTTTCTCGCCTCCGACACGCTGGCCCTGCGCCAGGTCACGGACCGTTTCGTCTATCTCGAGGAGGGCGACGTGGTCGAGCTCACCGCGTCCTCCCTGCAGGTTGTGGACGCGGCCGGCAGCTTCGTCGAGCGGCCGGTCAAGCGTATCGCCAGCGGCATCGAGACCGTGGATCTCGGTGCCTACGAGCACTACATGCTCAAGGAGATCCACGAGCAGCCGCAGGCGCTGGCGGCGACCTTCGGCGGCGGCGGGGGCGGGGCGATTCAAGACGCGGTGTTCGGTGACGGCGCCGCCGCCGCCTTCGATCGCGCCCGGGCCGTACAGATCGTCGCCTGCGGCACCAGCTATCACGCCGGCCTCGTGGCCCGCTACTGGCTGGAAGAACTCGCCGGCATTCCCTGCCAGGTTGAGGTCGCCTCCGAGTTCCGCTACCGGCGGCGGGTACAGCACCCGGATACGCTGCTGGTGACGGTGTCCCAGTCCGGGGAGACAGCGGATACGTTGGCGGCACTGCGCCATGCAGAGCCCGACGAGTTTATCGCCAGCCTGGTTATTGCCAATGTCGATCACAGTTCCCTGGTCCGCGAGAGCGATCTCGCCTTCCTGACCCGCGCCGGCACAGAGATCGGCGTCGCCTCCACCAAGGCCTTCACGACCCAGCTTGTGGCGCTGCTCATGCTCACCATCGCCCTGGGCCGGCGCCGGGGAATGGCGGCCGCGCAGCAGCAGGCACTCATCGACGGGCTGCACGCTCTCCCGGATCTCGTGAGCCAGGTGCTCGGCCTAGACGAAGTCATCGAGGAGTTCGCCGGCCACTTCATCCAGAAGCACCACGCCCTTTTCCTCGGCCGTGGCATTGAATATCCGATCGCCCTCGAGGGCG
>CAYFVG010000031.1:0-15768 GCA_964346365.1 uncultured Alteromonadaceae bacterium | reverse complement strand
GCGGTCAGGAAGAAGCCCACGGCGTTGTGGCCGTACCACCACTGCACCATGGCGTCCACGGTGCCGGAGTAGGCGGAGTAGGACTTGGTCATGGACACCGGGAGTGCCGCGCTGTTGATGATGTGCAGCACCGCAACGGTGACGATGAAGGCGCCGAAGAACCAGTTCGCCACATAGATGTGGCTGGTATTGCGCCTGGCGATGGTGCCGAAAAAGACGACGGCGTAGAGCACCCAGACAATGGTGATCAGGATGTCGATAGGCCATTCCAGCTCCGCATACTCCTTCGACGAGGTCATGCCCAGGGGCAGGGTCACCGCGGCCGCGACGATGACCAGCTGCCAGCCCCAGAACGTAAGGGCCGCCAGCCGGTCCGAGATGAGCCGGGTCTGGCAGGTGCGCTGGACCACGTAGTAGGAGGCCGCGAACAGGGCGCTGCCGCCGAAGGCGAAGATCACCGAGTTGGTATGCAGGGGCCGCAGGCGGCTGAAGGTGGTCCAGGGCAGATCGAAATTGAGGGCCGGCCAGGCCAGCTGGGCGGCGATGAAGACGCCGATCAGCATGCCCACGACGCCCCAGACCACGGTCATGATCGCAAATTGGCGCACCACCCTGTAGTTGTACACAGGGTGCTCCAGGGCGGCGTTTAGCTGAGTCATGATGTCTTTCCGTCGGTCGCAGGATAAAAATCGTGAGCTGCCGCATTGTAGCGCTTTTTGCGGCGGCCCCTCAGGCGTCTGTGAAGGCCGGCGCGGCGCCGAAGTCCCAGGCCAGGATGGACACCACCATGATGCAGACCAGGACGACCAGCGCGATGGCGAGGACGGCGCTGGAGAACAGGAAGCCCCGTTCTTCGGGAATGTTCATGATGATAGGGATGCCGAGGTACATCAGATAGACGGACCAGCTCACGGCGACCACGCCGATGAGCAGATCCAGCCATAGTATAGGGTAAAAGCCTACCAGACCCGTAACGAATAAGGGCGTGGCAGTAAGGCCCGCAATGACAATGCCCTTGGCAATGGTGCTATCGGCGCCGTAGGTATCGGACATCCAGTGAATGAAGAAGCCGATCGCGGCGACGCTGGCGACCATGACCAGGTAGAAGAGGATGCTTATCTGGAACGCACTCGCGGTGGTGAGGCGGATTGCCTCATCGTAACTGCCTACGGTCCAGCCCACCTGGCTGGTGCCGTAGTACCAGGCGATCGCCGGGAACAGGGCCATGATGCAGGGGTACAGCACAAGCGTGTTGCGACTGCGCTCGGGCAGGGCGGCAACGGTCCGCCAGGTTACGCTGGGCTTCGTCAGCATGCCGAACAGGTGTTGAATCATGGGGGCTCCTCGGACTTTTATTACCGTTAATTCTATCCATATGCCCGCAGGGGGGGTTCGATACAGGTCAAGGTGCGGCGCAGCGTGCCGCCGAGCCGTACGCCAGTCGGCATTGTACGCGGAGTGACGGGGATTGTGGGGCGTCAGCGCCATGCCCCGGGGCGGGGCAGGCAGCGAGCGGCTCAGGCGCCTTCGGCGAGTCGCGTCAGCGCCTCGGGATCGAGGATCTCGATCTCCTTGTTGTCGACCCGCAGCATCGCCATCTTCTGCATACGACTGAAGACCCGGCTTACGGTTTCGACGGTAAGGCCGAGATAGTTGCCGATATCGACCCGGGACATACTCAGGCGGAACTGCCGGGCGCTCAGCTTGCGCCGTGCATTGCGCTCGGACACGCTGAGGATGAGGGCCGCCAGGCGCTCGTCGGCAGAGCTCTTGCTGAGCAGGGTGATCAGCTGCTGGTCCTCGGTAATCTCCCGGCTCATGAGCTGAAAGAAGTGCCGCTGCAGCTGCGGCATGTCGGCGAAGAGCTTCTCCAGAGACCCGAAGGGAATCTCGCACACGGCGGCCGTCTCTAGGGCCTTGGCCGAAGAGGCGTACAAATTCTTGCTGATCCCGTCCATGCCGACGATTTCGCCGGGGAAGTAGAAACCGGTAACCTGCTCCCGGCCGTCATCGGTTGTCCGGTAGGCCTTGAGGGTGCCGGCGCGCACCGCGTAGACGGACTGAAAGCCGTCGCCCTCACGGTACAGGTGGTCCCCTTTTTGCAGCGGCTTGCTGCGCTGGATGATCCTATCGAGCTGGTCGATGTCCCGCGCCTCCAGGGAAAAGGGCAGGCAGATACTGCTGAGACGACAACTGCTGCAGCTGGGCTGAAAGTCGTGAGTGGGAGCGCTTTTCGTGTCCAGATGCTGCTGGCTGTTCATGCGGTACACCCTCGATGCCTACGGAGTAAGGTAAAACCCCATCCGGAAGCTGTCAAGGAGACTTTACATGAGTCCTTTACCTCAGCACTTTACACAAGCCCCTTACCCGGGCCCCCCCACGAACCCTTACCATGAACCCGCTGCCTCGAGCCTTTGATTCACCCCGGCGGTGCAGGCTTATACCGTCGCCGAGAAACGCCGCCCCTGTTCCCGCTGCTGCATTTCGAGGTACTCGTCGAAGGGCATGCAGATGTTGCGAAGGAACGGTCGGCCGGCCTCCCGGATGCGAATTTCCTGCGCGTCGATGCTCAGGAGTCCGTCGGCCTCCAGCGGTGCCAGGGTGGCCAGCTCGCCCGCGAAGTGCTCGCGGAAGTCGATACCGAACTGTCGTTCGCAGTCGCCGATATCCAGCGCGAGTTCGCAGATGAGGGTCATGATCACGTGGCGGCGCAGCTTGTCTTCGCTGGTCACCATACAGCCCCGGTTCAGGGGCAGCTCGCCGGCGTCGATGCGGCGGTAGTAGTCGTCGAGGTCCCGGGCGTTCTGCAGGTAGAAATCGCCGATCTGGCTGATAGCCGAGACGCCGAGGCCGAGGAGATCGTCGGCAAGCTGCAGGGAGTAGCCCTGGAAGTTGCGCTGCAGCCGGCCCTCGCCCTGGGCGAGGGCGAGGTCGTCATCGGGCAACACGTAATGATCCATGCCGATGTGTCGGTAGCCGGCCTCCTGGAGCGTGGCGGTGATCATCTGCGCGAGCAGCAGCTTCTCCTCCGGCTCGGGCAGGGTGAGCCGGTCGATGGAGCGCTGCGGCTTGAAACGCTCCGGGAGATGCGCGTAGTTGTAGCAGGCTATCCGATCCGGGCGCAGGGCGACGACCTTGCGCAGGGTTTCGGCCATGCTGGTGTGGTCCTGAAATGGAAGGCCGTAGATCAGGTCGAAGGACAGCGAGCGGAAGCCGTGGCTGCGGACGCTCTCGACCAGCCGCGCCACCTGCTCGTAGGGCTGCACCCGGTTGACGGCCTGCTGTACCCGCGGGTCGAAGTCCTGGATACCCAGGCTGACGCGGTTGAAGCCGACGCCCTTGAGTAGAGCCATGGAGGCGCTATCCACGGTGCGCGGATCGATCTCTATGGAATACTCGCGGTAGCCCCGGTCGAGCAGCTTGAAGGTGCTCGCCAGCAGGTGCATGAGTTCCGTGATTTCCGCCGGGTCGAGATAGGTCGGCGTGCCGCCGCCCCAGTGCATCTGGGTCACCGGCCGCTCGCGGCCGACGAGCTCGCCCTGGAGGCTGATTTCCCGGGCCAGGTGGTCGAGGTACTCCCGGGCGACCCCGCCCTTGCGGGTAACGACCTTGTTGCAGGCGCAGTAGTAGCAGATGTCGTGGCAGAACGGCAGGTGCACGTAGATCGACAGTGGCTCCGTGCATTCGCCCTGGCGCGCCTGCCAGTTCAGGTAGCGCTCGAGGCGGAACGCTTCCGTGAATTGCGGCGCCGTGGGATAGGACGTGTAGCGCGGCCCCTGGCAGGCGTACCTGCGCGCCATGGCGATGCCCTCGCGCCAGGCCGGGGGGATGTCGTAGGAGGGGTCATCGGTCCGGTCCGTGGGCCGGTCGATCGTCTGGATGTCATTCATGTCGGGTCATCACGTGCCGCTGCAGTGTGGGGAAGGCTAGCAGCGACCCGGGGGAGGCGCGTTGATTTACGTCAACGGGGAGGAAGCGTTCAGGTTTCCAGCGGTTGCAGTTCCCGGGCCACGTCTTCGAGGCTCCGCGGCATGCCCACGCCCCAGCCCTGCAGGTAGTCAACCCCGATCTCGTGCAGCGGTTCGATGAGGTCCACGGATTCCACACACTCGGCAATGGTCTTCTGGCCCAGAAAGTGGGCCAGGTCGTTGATCGATCGCACCATGGCGAGGTCGCCGGGGTTGGCGATCATATCCCGGATGAAGAGGCCGTCGATCTTGACGTTGTCCACCGGTAACTCCCTCAGGTACTGGTGGCTGGCCAAGCCGGTGCCGAAGTCATCGAGGGAAAAAGTGCAGCCGATATTGCGCAAGGTACGGATGAAGTCGGCCGCCTTGGTCAGGTTTTCAATGGCGCCGGTCTCGGTGATCTCAAAGCACAGCTTGCTGGTGCCGACGCCGAATTCCGAGATCTGCTCGAGGACGTAATCCATAAAGATGTCGTCAGTGAGGCTGGAGCTCGACAGGTTGATCGATAGCTGCGGGACGATCATCTGCTTGTCCATAAGGCTGGAAATCCACTCGCAGACGCGACGGACCACCCAGCGATCAACCCGGTTTATAAAGCCGAAGCGTTCCGCCGAGGCAATGAACTCCGTCGGCGAGAGCAGGCTATCGTCGTCCTGCCGGATGCTCAGGAGTACCTCGTAGTGGTGCGAGGTGGGCTCGGAGCCATCCAGCGCGCTCTGAACGATCGGCTGCGCGCGCAGTACGAGGCGGTCCGTGGCAATCGCATCGTCGAGCAATACCTGCGACCGTTTTCGCTCCCGCCGGGCGGCGGCGATCTCTTCCTCGTCGCGGTCATAGGCGACGCAGCGGTTGCGGCCCTGCTCTTTGGCGAGCGCCAGCGCGGCAACAGCAGCATCCATCGCTGCCTCCGCGGTCTCCGTTTCCGCGCCGATAGGGACGACACCGATGGACACGGTGAAGCTGACTTCCTCGCCGCCGAGGGACAGGCTGCTGCCGGCGATGTCCCGGCGCAGGCGTTCGGCGAAGGCGAGCGCCTCCTCGCTATCCTGGTAGGCAAGCACGATGCCGAAGCGGTCGCCCTCCAGTCGCGCCGTGACGGATCGGCGCTCGTTGAGCTGCGCGAGCATCTGCGAAAAGGCCTGGATTACCTCGTCGCCGAGGTCTTCGCCGTAGAGCTCGTTGACCAGGTGGAAGGCATCGATGTCCAGGACCAGCAGGGCGTGCTGCGCCTCGGTTCGCTGCGCGTGCGCGACGGAACGCTGCAGGCGTTCGCGCAGCGTCTCCGCGTTCAGCAGTTTCGTCTCCGGGTCGTGGGTGCGCTCGAGGCTGAGCCGCTCCTGGGTGCGTGCCAGCGTGCCGTAGATCCCCTGGTCCAGCACGGACATCCGGTCCAGGGAAGCCGGTGGCGCCAGACCATGGGCGAGCTTGCGGGCGAGCTCTATCCGCGACAGCTCGCCGACTTTCTGTCCCCGGTCGTTGACGAAAGCAAAGCGCTCCCGGTCGTCGCTGATCCAGACCAGCCGCATGCGCTCGCGGTGACCTTCCCGGCCCCGGTAGCTCATCACCGTGCCCGGACGCAGCTGGTCGACGCGCTTGAGCCAGCGGTGCAGCCGCGGCAGTTGTTTGAGGCGATCTTCCGCTGGCTCTCCGTCGTCCCCCCCGGCTTCCTCCACGGGGAGACACTCGAGGGGTTGGTCACCACAGAGGACGGCTTTCAGGTCCCGCAGCGCTTTACTGTGGCCCACGTTGCCCGGTTGCGCCTGGCTGATTGCCTTCCCCAGATCGTCGAGCTGTCGGCGCAGGCTATCCGGCACGCGGGGCGGCGGCGTGCCGTCCTCCACGGCCTGCAGGCTCTCGAAGATCGCCTCCAGGGTCGCCCGCTGCTCCCGCCAGGAGCCCGACCCCTCGCCCTCACGCAGGATGATCTGCGTGAGCAGGTCGCGCCAGCCGGCGTCCAGGAGTTCGAGCACAGCTCGCGGTGCGGAGGGAGGCGTGATGAAGTGCCCCAGGAGATCGTCGACCGAGCGCTGCGCCCGGCGCACCTGTTCCCGACCTTCCATGCCGCTGACGACGCGGTCGATGTTCTTTTGCTGAGCGCGCTCATGCTGCTCGATCAGCGTGCCCAGGCGACTCAGGGCCTCTTCGAACACCGCACTGTCGTCCGCGTAGCCGGAGGCGACCTCGGCAACGATAGCCTCGAGTTTTTTCTCCAGCACGCGGTTCGGACGGGCGTCTACCGAAGTAAGCCGCGACAGCTTGTCCAGGAACAGGTGCGCCGGGTGTTCGGGGTCGGCGAAAAAGCGTGGTTCCAGCAACGACAGCCTCGCCAGCGGTAAGCGCAGAAGCTCCAGAATCGGTTTCACGCCGGCACTGATATCCGGGTTGCCGCGCATGGTGCTGAACACGTCGTCGACGAACGCAAGCCGGTCGCCCGCCTCGCCGCCCAGGGCCCGGCGTACGGCCGGATCTGCCTGGTCAGCGGCGAGCAGTCTGTGCAGGGAGCTGGTGCCTCCTCCATCGGGGTCTGCTTGCGCCGCGTCCTGCAGGGCGAGCAGCGCGGCAGCAACCGCCTCCGGTGAGGCCGTCGGTGCCGCAGGCTCCTCCGCCTCAGCGGGCACCTCCGCTGCACCCTCGTGCTCCGCGGCGTGCCGCGCCCTCAGCGCATTCACCACGGCATCATAGATTGCCTCATGCTTCTGCTGCGGTGCCGCCGGGGGGGCGCTCTTGCCCGCGGAGGGCGAAGACGGGAGCTCGGCCGGGGTCCCGTCGCCGGCCGCGGTGTCGCCAGGACCTTCTTTGCGCTCTCTGCGGGCGTTCGCCTTGCGCCGGAAGCCGATGATTGAGCCGCCCCGGTAGAGTTCATCCTCCAGCCCCGGCCGGAGGCCCGCCTCGGCGAGGCTGCCGTTCAGGCGCGCGTAGAAAGCCCGGAGCTTGCGCACCCACTCCCGGTGGAAATAACGCAGACTCTGCTGCAGCGCCGACGCCGGGAAGTCGAGCGCATGCAGTGCCTCTTCCAGGGCGCGGCACTGATAGGCCGGGTGGAACAGCGTCTTTGCCCGCGCGGCGCCGAGCCCGAAGAGGTCGCCGACCCGCAGGGTCAGGCTCTCGAGGTCTACCCGGTATTGCTGCAGCGCGTCCTTGGTGATGCGCTCCATCTCCAGCTGCTCCTCGATCTCCGAGAAGTTGACCAGATCGAGACGGCTCGCATCCACCCCCTCGAGGGAGGCGAAGCGCGCGTCCCGCTCCTTCTCCGGCTCCTTCAGTTGGGTGCGCAAGCTGCTGAGGAACAGGTCCCGCAGCCGATCATCATTGCGCTTCAGGTGGTTAAGGGCGTCATAGTAGGACTGCCGCGCTGCCGCGTCCTCCCGGCTGGAGGTGGTGAGGTCGAAGAGGCAGTCGGCGAGGCCGTTGACGAAAGCGCGCAGACGCGCGTCGACCTCGGCGATTCCCAGCTCGATGTGGTCCAGGTAAAAGGCGCTGGCGCGCTCGCGGGTCCACGGCTCACCGGCCAGAAGCATGCCCAGGGCACGGGCTGCCGCCGGGTCGACACCGTCGCGGATGCTGAGATCCAGCCACTCGCCGGCTCGGCCATTGAGGCAAACATTCAGGGCCAGACGACCGCCACCGGGGCGCGCCAGCTCGAGGGCCGCGGGGGCATCGCCCGCCCAGGCCGGCGCCTCGCGATCAGTGCCCGCGAAGAGGACGGCGCCGACGCCGCGCACGGCGACCCGACCATCGAAGGTCACGCCCTGCGGCAAGGTCAATCGCCCCCGGTAGAACTCTTTCTCCCGCTCCCCTTCGCCCCTGTCCATAGCCCGGCCGTACTCCTCAATGCCGGTCACGATATATCGCGATGCCGGGGCGCACAAGCAGCATGCAATTTCCGCGCACTGCGCTTCGCGGCTCGACCACGCTGGCCCTGGCGGGGTAGCCTGTACGCTGACGGCGTGCCTGTCGGCCAGATGAGTGAATGACCATTATGCAGCGCGAGGTGCGTCTCGAACCGGGCTGGCTCCGGCTGCTCCGGGACGAGTTTGAGCAACCCTACATGCAGGCGCTGTCGGCGTTTCTGCGCGAGCGGCGCAGCGGCGGGGCCCGGGTGTTTCCCCCGGCGCCGCAGCTCTTCAATGCGTTCTGGTACACGCCGCCGGAGCGCGTGGCCGTGGTGATCCTCGGCCAGGATCCCTACCACGGCCCCGGGCAGGCTCACGGGCTGTGCTTCTCGGTCTGCCCCGGCGTTCCCGTGCCGCCGTCGCTGCGCAATATCTACCGCGAACTCGAGGACGACCTCGGCCACGCCCCTGCGGAACACGGTTCGCTGGTGGCCTGGGCGCAACGCGGGGTATTGCTGCTGAACAGTGTGCTCAGCGTCGAGCAGGGGCAGCCCGGCGCCCATCAGGGCAAGGGCTGGGAGCGCTTCACGGACCGGGTCATCGCGCTCCTCGACGGCGGGGAGCGCGAGCTGGTGTTCATGCTTTGGGGCAGCTACGCGCAGAGGAAAGGAGCGCAGATCGACGGCCAACGGCACTGCGTCCTGCGCGCGCCGCATCCGTCGCCCCTGTCCGCCCATCGGGGCTTTTTCGGCTGCCGGCATTTCAGTAAGGCCAACGCCTGGCTTGCCGATCGGGGCCGGGAGCCCATCGACTGGCGTCTTCCGGACCTGGCCGGGGCGGAGCGTCTGGCGGCTCAGCCCGCCGCGCCGTCCGTATAAGGTAGCGCCTCGGGTGCCAGGGCCTCGCCGGCTGCCGTGAGAAGTGTCTCTTCCCCGTCCTCCACGCGACTGAGGACCGCGACCCAGGTCATTCCGGCACTGTCGCGGACGGCCCGCAGGACCTCACCGCCGGCAGCGCCGGCCGCCGTTTCCAGGTTTTCTCCCGGGGCGGGGAGGCTGTCGATCTCGCCCTTCCAGAGCCCCCAGCGTTTCTTGGCGCGGCCGCGGTAGTGCAGACGGGCCACGACCTCCTGTCCGGTATAGCAGCCCTTCTGGAAACTCACGAGGCCGGCCCGGTCATAATTCAGCGCCTGGGGGAGATGCGTTTCCGCCTGGCCGTCGCCGAGGCGCAGGAGACCGCGGCGCAGTTCGCGGGCGCGCCAGTCGGTTTCTGTGCCGGCCGCCGCGGTGCCGGCCAGGCGCTCGCGCAGGGCCCGGCCGCCAGCGCCGGCGAGGTAGAGTTCGAAGGCATCGCCGGCCGCATCGCAGCGCACGGCGAGCCAGCCGTCGCCGGCGCAGCAGGCATTCGCTTCGCCCGGCACCGAACCGGCGAGCGCCTCCAGCAGCGCGGCGGCGCCGGGGCCCCAGAGGGCGAAGGGAAGCCAGCGCTCGCGGGCGGGCTCCACGCTGATGCGGGAAAACATGGCATAGCGACCCAGTACTGCGGCGGTGTGTTCGGCGATTGCCGCGCCGACGCGAAGGAGCCCCGCCCCGGCCTCGGGCAGCAGCAGGCGCAGGTCGGCGACTACCCGTCCCTGCGGGTTGCACAGGGCGCCCGGTACGCTCCGGGTCGGTGAAGCGTCGCGGGTATCGCAGGTCAGTTGGCCCTGCAGAAAGCCGGTGATGTCGGCCCCCGCGAGGGCGAGGACGCTGTCGTCGGCGAGTTCGCAGCTATGGCAGTCGGTCATGGTCTGTCTCCCTGAAACGCTGGGGCCCGAACCCGTGCCATCCGGCTATACTACGGCGGGAACTGACCCCCGGAATAGAAAGACGATGATACGAGAAGGCGACCACCAGCGCATGCGCTGGGCCAGCCGCCGCGGCATGCTCGAGCTCGATCTGGTGCTCGCGCCCTTCGTGGAGGATGTCTACCCAACCCTGGGCGAGGCGGACCGGGCCTGCTATCAGCGGCTCATGGCCCGTGAGGATCGGGAACTTTTCGCCTGGTTCCTGCGCAAGGACACGCCCGAAGATCCCGCGCTGGCGCAACTGGTCGAGCGCATCGTCAGGCACAAGCGCGGCTGACGCCCCGAGCTGGCGGCCTGAACTAGAGGCTTGCGTCGGAAGGGTCCGGGTCTGGACAGCCGGGGGTGAGGATCGTATCCCGCGCTTCGGCGAGCTGCCCGGGGTAGTCCAGGGTGTAGTGGAGGCCCCGGCTCTCGCGCCGGGCGAGGGCGCAGCGGATCATCAGCTCGGCCACCACGGTGAGGTTGCGCAGCTCCAGGAGGTCGTTGCTGATCCTGTAGTTGCTGTAGTACTCGGCGATTTCCGCCTGCAGCAGCTCTGCCCGGTGCAGGGCCCGCGCCAGCCGTTTGTCCGTGCGCACGATACCCACGTAGTCCCACATAAAGCGCCGCAGCTCGTCCCAGTTGTGGGCGATGACCACGTCCTCGTCCGAGTCCGTTACCTGGCTCTCATCCCAGGGTGGCAGGGCCGGTGCCGCGGGCGCGTCGGCGCTCGCGGCGGCGATGTGCACGGCCGCGGCGCGGGCAAAAACGATGCATTCCAGAAGCGAGTTGCTGGCCATGCGGTTGGCACCGTGCAAACCCGTGAAGGAGCACTCCCCCGTGGCGTAAAGGCCGGTGACGTCCGTGTGGCCGTGGCGGTCCACGACAATGCCGCCGCAGGTGTAGTGGGCCGCGGGTACCACGGGGATGGGTTCAGCCGCGAGGTCGATGCCGAACTCGCGGCAGCGCGCCATGATGGTCGGGAAGTGCGTCTCCAGAAAATCCCTGGGCTTGTGGCTGATGTCGAGGTAGACGCAGTCAATGCCGAGGCGTTTCATCTCGTGGTCGATGGCGCGTGCGACCACGTCCCGCTGTGCCAGCTCGGCGCGCTCGTCGAAGCGCGGCATGAAGCGCTCGCCGTCCGGCAGGCGGAGCAGGCCACCCTCGCCGCGCACGGCCTCGGAAATCAGGAAGGACTTTGCCCGCGGATGATACAGGCAGGTCGGGTGGAACTGGTTGAACTCCAGGTTGCCCACCCGGCAGCCCGCGCGCCAGGCCATAGCGATACCGTCGCCGCTGGCCCCGTCCGGATTGCTGGTGTAAAGATAGGCCTTGCTGGCGCCGCCGGTGGCCAGGATCACCGCCGGCGCCTGGAAGAGATCGATGTGTCCGGTGCCGAGGTCGAGGATGTAGGCGCCGTGGCAGTGGCCATTGCGGACCAGCAGGTCGACGGCGATGCGATCCGTGAACAGCTCGATGTTGTCGGCGGTCCGTGCCTGCTCGCCGAGCACGTCGCCGATGGCGCGGCCGGTCTGGTCCGCGGCGTGGATGATGCGCCGGTGGCTGTGGCCGCCCTCCATGGTCAGGTGAAACTCGTGCCCGCGGTCTGCCTCGCGGCGATCGAAGTGCACGCCCTGTGCGATCAGCCAGTCAACGCAGGCCCGGCTGTTGGCGACGGTATACTCGACGACGTCCCGATGGCAGAGGCCGCCGCCGGCCTGCAGCGTGTCCTCCACGTGGGCGTCGACGCTGTCGCGGTCGTGAAGCACGGCGGCCATGCCGCCCTGGGCCCAGTAGGTGGAACCCTGTTCCAGGTCGCCCTTGGTGAGGAGGGCGACGCGCAGGGTCGCGGGCAGGCTGAGCGCGGCGGTGAGGCCCGCGGCGCCACTGCCGATGATCAGCACATCGTGCTGCCAGTGCCGGCTCACCAGGGGACGCTTCTGCCGGGCCGCTTTCGGCCGGGCCGGTTCTGGAAGGTGGGCAAGTGCAAAAGCGGGCGTACCGTGAGAAGCTTGCAGCGAGTATAGACGAGCCGCGCACGCATTGGTAAGGGCACCCCGTGACTGACTTTACGACAAGGGCTGGCACCGCCGCGGGCCGGGTTCCGCCTGCCGTTGAACTTCTGTTTGCGAGCGCGGTCTACGCGTCAAGTTGCCGGGTCGGAGCGCATCGCAGCGGGGCGCATCGCAGCGGAGAGAGTCAGCGCCGGTGACGGCCGAAGCGACCGACAGGCAACTGGTCGAGCGGGTGCAGGGTGGCGACGACCGTGCCTTCGAGCTGCTGGTGCTGAAGTACCAGCACCGCATTCTCGGCCTCGTGAATCGTTACGTGCAGGACGCGGATGAGGTGCAGGATGTCGCCCAGGAGGCGTTTATCAAGGCCTATCGGGCGCTCCCGGGTTTTCGCGGCGACAGCGCCTTCTATACCTGGCTTTACCGTATCGCGATCAACACCGCAAAGAATCACCTGGTGTCGCGGTCGCGGCGGCCACCCGGAGCAGATGTGGAGGTGGAGGATGCCGAGCAGTTCGAGAGCGGCGGTGCCCTGCGGGAGCTGGAGAACCCGGAGACTGTTCTCTTTGGCGAAGAGCTCCGGTCTGTGGTGGAGCGGGCTATTGAGGACTTGCCGGAAGATCTTCGGACGGCGGTAACTTTACGCGAATTCGATGGTCTCAGTTACGAGGACATCGCGGCTGTCATGGAGTGCCCGGTGGGCACCGTGCGGTCGCGGATCTTCCGTGCCCGGGACGCCATCGACAGTCGCGTGCGGACTCAGCTCGCTGGCGATGCAGCGGTGCCTCCGGGGAAAAACCAGTGAACGGTGGGAGTAAGGCATGAACGACGCACTGCGCGAGGCCCTGTCGGCAGTCATGGACGGGGAGGGTGACGAGCTCGCCCTGCGGCGGATTCTCGCCCGCGGCGATGATCAGACGCTGCGAGCGACCTGGGCCCGCTACCACATCGCCCGGGATGTCCTGCAGGGCAGACGCGCCACCTTCGACATGGATATCTCCCAAGCGGTTCGCGAGGCCGTTGCCGGGGAAGCGACGCCTCGGCGCCGCGGTGCCGGCCCCTGGGGAGCGGTGGCCAGTTTCGCCATCGCGGCGTCCGTCACGGCGGTGGTGCTGCTCGGCGGTCGAGAGCTCGCCGGCGTCGGTGAGCGCGCCGGTTCGGCGCCACCGGCCTCGCCGGTGGGCCCCGTCACCACCACGGCAGGGACGCCAGTGCGAGCCAGTTACGGCTCCCGGGCCGTCCCGGTTCAGCAGCCGGCCAGCACCGGCGCCTATGATGAACTGGCCCGCCAACGGTTGCGCCGCTACAGCCAGGAGCACGCCGAGCAGGCGGCGCTGAACACCCCGCAGGGCCTCATTCCCTTCGCGCGGGTTCCCGAGATCAATCGCTGATGCTGGCGGTGCTTCGCTGCCTGGTCGCGCTCCCGCTTGCCGCGGCGGCGGTCGGCGCCGAGCCCTGTGCGGACACGGATCCGGAGGCACTGGCGCTGCTGGCGGATCTCGCGGGGCGTGCGGAGGCCGTGAGCTATCAGGGGGTGATGACCCTCCGGCGGGGCGGGAGCCTGCGCACGATGGCTGTGCGTCACGGCGTGGAGGGCGGCAAGCTTTCCGAGGATCTGACCCTGCTCACCGGTCAGGAAGCCCGGGTTGTGCGCGGTCATGAATCGCTGCAAAGCGAGCACCCCGGGCGCCAGCTCCTTCGGGCCGCGGTCGGGCGGGAGCAGGGCGAATGCGGTGTTGCGGCTCATTACCGTATTACCACGGCCCCGGGCGAGCGCATCGCCGGGCGCCGGGCCGTGCGCCTCCGGCTCGAGCCGCGGGACATGTATCGTCACGGCTATGTCTTCGAGCTGGATCGGGAGTCCACGATGCTTTTAAAGGGTACCATCGTCGGCGGCGGCGGCCGCGCCCTCGAGCAGTTCCAGTTCGCCAGCGTCGAGCTCGGCCAGCGCGCCAGCGGTGATGCCGAGGAACCTCCGGCCGGCGTCGTCCACCGCGTTGCCCCGCCGGCCTCCGGGGCGCCTGCTGCGGGGCAGGGGGCCGGCCCGGCCTGGACGACCGGATGGCTGCCGTCGGGCTTCGTGGCGACGGATGCCTCAGCAGCACACAGTGCGCGGCGCTCCTACACAGACGGCATGGCCACCTTTTCCGTTTTCGTCGAACGGCTCGGTGAGCCCCTGCGCCCCGGCGAGGGCGTGGTGCGGGAGGGGAGCACAGTGTCCTACACCCGCGGTCTCAGCCTCGGTCCGGACCCGGTGCTGGTTACCGTCCTCGGCGAAATCCCCGTGAATACCGCCCGCATGGTTGCGGATGCGGTGCGTCCGGTGCGCTGAGCGATGCTTCGCGAGACGGGACGGGTTGTCGCCGTAGAGGCGAGTAGCGTCTGGGTCGAGACGATCCGCAAGAGCACCTGTGGTTCCTGCGCCGCCAACAAGGGCTGTGGCCACGGGCTTCTCGAGCGCTACGCCAGTGGCCGTCGCGGTCTTGTCCGCGTTCTCGCGGGCCAGCGTCTCGCGCCCGCGGACTGTCGCATCGACGATCAGGTTATCATTGAAATTCCCGAAGAGATCGTGCTGCGCGGGTCCCTGGTGGTGTACGCGCTGCCGCTACTTGCGCTGCTGGCCGGCGCGGCACTCCCGGCCCTGGCCGGTGCGCCGGGCGATGGCCCGGCGATGCTCGGCGCGGCGGCGGGTCTTGCGGTCGGCCTGGCGCTCGTGCGCTTGCACAGCTGGCGCCACCGCAACGACCGTCGCCTGCAGCCGGCGCTGCTCGAGGTTGTCGAGCGCGCCGCTGCCCCGCTGTTTCTACGCTGACAAGCCACGCGTCACCCTTCACCTGGCAAGGAGTTAGTTATGACCCGACAAGGCATTCTGTATCGAACGCTGCTGCTGGCGGCCCTCCTCCTGCTGCCTGCGCTCGCTGGCGCCCGGGAACTGCCGGATTTCCGTGAGATCGTGGTCGAGCAGTCCCCGGCGGTGGTCAAGATCCTCGTCGAGAGCCGTGCAGGGCGGGGGCATCCCCGCATCGACATGGAGGAGATCCCGGAGTACCTCCGCCGCTTCTTCGAGTTTCGTGGCGGGCAGCCCGGTCGCCGGGAGCGCATGTCTCTCGGTTCCGGTTTCATCATCTCTGAGGACGGCTACATCGTCACCAACAATCACGTGGTCGAGACCGCCGATAGCGTTGTTGTGCGCCTTGCGGACCGCCGTGAGTACGACGCCGAACTCATTGGCACCGACCCGCGCTCGGATCTCGCGCTCCTGCGCATCGAGGCGGAGGACCTGCCGGTGCTGCGCCTCGACGAGGATGACGAGCTCGCCGTCGGCGAATGGGTGCTGGCTATCGGCTCCCCCTTCGGCCTCGACTATTCGGTAACCGCGGGGATCGTGTCAGCCATGGGCCGCAGTCTGCCGACGAAGCGCAACGAGAACTACGTGCCTTTTATCCAGACGGACGTAGCCATCAACCCGGGCAACTCCGGCGGGCCGCTGTTCAACCTCGACGGTGATGTGGTCGGCGTGAACTCGCAGATCTACACCCGCAGCGGCGGTTCCATCGGCCTGTCCTTCGCCATCCCGGTGAGCGTGGTCCGCAATGTGGTCGACCAGCTCAAGGCTGACGGTCGCGTCACCCGCGGCTGGCTCGGCGTGACCATCCAGGACGTGGATCGCAACCTGGCCGAGTCCTTTGACCTCGAGCGCCCCATGGGCGCGCTGGTCGCCCAGGTCGCTCCGGGCAGTCCTGCGGAGGCGGCCGACATCGAGCCCGGCGACGTTATCATCGCCTTCGACGACGAGACCATCGATAGCTCTGCGGACCTGCCGCATGTGGTGGGGCTGCTCCGCCCCGGCGTCGAGGTGGAGGCCGTCGTGGTGCGCAACGGCCGGCGCAAGACGCTGGACGTTGAAGTCGGCGGCCTCGGTGCCGACGAGGATCCCCGGGTCGCCGCAGCCGGCAGTGACGCCGACAGTGCGCGCATCGGTATCAGCGCCGAGACCGCCGCGCCGGAGACCCTCGAACGCTGGGGCATCAGCGGCGGCGTCGTTGTGCGCAGCGTGCTGCCGGGGTCGCCCGCCGATGAGGCGGGCATCCTCCCCGGTGACGTCCTCACACTGGTCGGGTCTACGCCGG
>CAYFVG010000030.1:0-15922 GCA_964346365.1 uncultured Alteromonadaceae bacterium | reverse complement strand
GGGTATGCGCATCGGGCTCGACGCACAGGAGGACCGAGGCAACGGCTTCCGCGTGTCCAGCGGCGGCGTGACCCTGGTCACCCGCGGCATGCTCGGCCAGGCCGAGGGGCCGCGCTGACCGGGAACATGTAGGGGGCATGTAAAGAGATGGATACGATGAACAGGGAACCAGGCCTGACCGTGCGCCGGGTTGAAACCCGTCCCTACGCCGGGCAGAAGCCCGGAACCTCGGGGCTTCGCAAGAGCGTCAGCGAGTTCGGCCAGCCGCACTACCTGGAGAATTTCGTCCAGGCGATCTTCCATACCCTCGGCAACGACACCCGCGGCAGCCTCGTGCTCGGCGGTGACGGCCGCTACGGCAATCGCGATGCGATCCAGCGCATTCTCCGCCTGGCCGCCGCCAATGGTTTCCAGCGGGTCATCGTCGGTCGCGGCGGCATCCTGTCGACGCCGGCGGCGTCCTGCCTGATCCGCGCGCACGGCACCGACGGCGGTATCATCCTCTCCGCGAGCCACAACCCCGGAGGCCCCGACGGCGACTTCGGCATCAAGTGGAACGGTGCCAATGGCGGCCCGGCGCCGGAGCGCATGACCGTGGCCATCCACGCCGCCAGCGGTGAGATCGACCACTATCTCACGTGCGGAGCGCCCGCCATTGACCTCGACCATGACGGCAGCCACGACCTCTGCGGCATGGCGGTGGACGTGATCGACCCGGTCGCCGACTACGCCGATCTTCTCGAGACCCTGTTTGACTTCGACGCTCTGCGCGACCTGCTCGGCGGCGGCCGTTTCCGCATGCGCTTCGACGCCATGCACGCGGTGACCGGCCCCTACGCGAAGGAGATCCTCGAGCACCGCCTCGGTGCGCCGGCGGGCACCGTCATGCACGGGGAGCCGCTCGAGGATTTCGGCGGCGGCCATCCGGACCCCAACCTCGTGCACGCGCGGGCGCTGGTGGACCTCATGAACGGCGACAAACCCCCGGCCTTCGGCGCCGCCTCCGACGGTGACGGCGACCGCAACATGGTCCTCGGCCGCGGCGGCTACATCAACCCCTGCGATTCCCTGGCCGTGCTCACCGCCAACGCGCACCTCGTGCCGGGTTACCGCGAGCTCGCCGGCGTCGCCCGGTCCATGCCCACGAGCCGCGCGGTGGACCGTGTCGCGGCGGCGCGGGAGCTGCCCTGCTACGAGACGCCGACGGGCTGGAAGTTCTTTGGCAACCTGCTCGACGACGGCCGCATCACCCTCTGCGGCGAGGAGAGCTTCGGCACCGGGAGCAGCCATGTGCGCGAGAAGGACGGGCTCTGGGCGGTCCTGTTCTGGCTGAATATCATCGCCGCCCGGCGCCAGCCGGCGCGCGCGATCCTGCGCGATCACTGGCGTGAGTTCGGCCGCGACTACTTCACCCGCCACGACTATGAGGCGCTGGACAGCGCCGGCGCCGAGGCGCTCATGGCCGGCCTGCGTGAGCGACTCGACAGCCTCCCGGGAGAGATCTTCGCTGAGGAGACCGTGGTGGGCGCCGATGATTTCGCCTACGTGGACCCGGTGGACGGCAGCGTCAGCCGCGGCCAGGGTGTCCGCCTGTACTTCGAAAGCGGTGGCCGCGCGGTATTCCGCCTGTCGGGGACGGGCACCGCGGGCGCGACCCTGCGCCTGTACTGCGAGCGCTACGAGCGCGACCCCACGCTGCTTGAGCTGAACACTCAGCGCACCCTGGCGCCACTCCTCGAGGCCGCCGCAGCGTGCGCCGGCATCGAGGCGCATACGGGCCGCGCGGCCCCCGACGTCATTACCTGACCGCGCCCGTGCATATCCTCATGCTCGCCGCGGAGGACGGCGCCCTCCCCGGTGGCAAAGTCGGCGGCATGGGCGACGTCCTTCGCGATATCCCGCCGGCGCTGGTTGAGCTCGGCCACCGGGTGACGGTGTTGACGCCCGGCTACGGGCGGCTGTCCCTGCTGCCCGGCGCGCAGCGGCTCGCGACGGTGAGCGTACCCTTCGCCGGTCGCAGTGAGGCGGTGGCTCTGCTCGAGCTGCCCGGGCGGGGTCGGGGCGGCAGGGTGCGCCAGCTGCTTCTCGAGCACCCGCTGTTCGACGGCCCTGTCTACTGCAGCGACCCGTCAGACCGCCCCTTCGCCCGGGATGCGAGCAAGTTCGCGCTTTTCTGCGCGGCGGCTGTGCGCGGGCTCCTCGACGGGAAGATCGCCATGCCGGACGTGGTGCACCTGCACGACTGGCACGCCGGAACCTTCGCCGTGCTGTCGCAGGCCCAGGCGCCGCTCGCTCGCCTGCGCCGGGTGTGCACGATCCACAACCTCGCCATGCAGGGGCTTCGACCCCTGCGCGACGACCCGTCGAGCCTCGGCGCCTGGTTCCCGGGCCTGGTGCCGCCGCCGGCGGCAATCGATCCGCGCTACCCGGACTGCTACAACCCGCTGCGCGCGGCTATCGGCCTCTGCGAGCGGCTGCATACCGTGTCCCCGACCTACGCCGCGGAGATCTGCGACCCCGCCAGCGGCTTCGGCGAGGGGCTGCAGCGGGACCTTGCGGTCGCCCGCGATGCCGGTCGGCTGCACGGCATCCTGAACGGCTGCGAGTACCCGACTGCGCGGCCGGCGCCGTTGCCGCATGCTGAGTTTCTCGCCCTGGCCCGGCGCGAGGTCGAGGGCTGGCTGGCGGTGGAGGCCGTCGCGGCGGCGGCGCAGGTGCTGGCCCTGCGCCGCCTCGATGAACACCTCGCGGCGGCCGCCGGGCCCGCGCGCCTGCTGACGGTGGTCGGCCGGTTGACGGACCAGAAACTGGGCATGCTCGCCGCGCCTCTGGAGGATGGCCGCCCCCTGCTCGACCAGCTCCTCGAGGAGCTCCGGGACGATGAACTGCTGGTCGTTCTCGGTAGCGGTGACCCGGCACTGGAGCGTTTCTTTACCGAGGCCGAGGCCCGCAGCGGGCGCCTGCTCTTTCTCTGCGGGTACTCGGAGCCGCTCGCGGAACAGCTCTATCTCGCCGGGGACCTGTTCCTCATGCCCAGCCGCTTCGAGCCGTGCGGCATCGCCCAGCTGCTGGCCATGCGCGCCGGGCAGCCCTGCCTTGTCCACCGCACCGGCGGGCTGGCGGATACGGTGCGCGACGGCGTGAACGGCTTCGTCTTTGCGGGCAGCACGGAGGCCGAGCGTGTCGGCAACCTGCTCGTGCGCCTGCGCGAGGCGCTGGAGCTGCTGCGCAACCACGCTCGCAAGCGGGAGAGCCTGCGCGCCGCGGCGAGGGATACGCGCTTTCCCTGGGCCGACGCGGCGAAGGCCTACGTCGAAACCCTGTACCGCTGACATCAACGGCTCGATCTTCGGGTGAACAACAGACCGGTCGAATCGTGTAGCGAGACATCGCCGCCGCTGTAGGCCGCGTCGATGCCCGGCGTGGCCAGCGCCAGCTCCCAGCTGCCGCCGGCCAGCCCCGGCACGGGCAGCGCCAGCGGATCCAGCGGCGCCGTGGCATCGCCCTCCATGTGCGTTACCAGATAGACCTGCTCGCCATCGGGCCCGTGGCGCAGCGCGGTGAAAATCGTGCGGCCGTCGATCGGGCGCCGGTAGTCGAAGTGGTCCCCTTCGCCGTAGGCCTGCCGCAGCCAGGGCCGCGCGCGGCGGAAGGCGCGCAGTGCGCGGGTGAAGCCCACCTGCTCCTCGTCGAGCATGGACAGGGAATGGGAGACATTGCAGTACTCGTGCATGTCGTCCATCCAGGCCCGGGCAATGGCCTTCAGATCCGCGGGCGTCACCGGGTGCGGGCCGGCGAGTTCGGGGCGCACCGCGGAGAGCAGGTTGGCGATCTGCTCGAGATCGTACTCGGTGACCTCCACCAGTGCCGGGAGGAACTCGAAGAAGCGTGAGAGGTCGTCGCGGGTTTCGAAGCCCAGGGTCTTCAGCCGGCTGAAATTGCCCGGGACCGAGTACGCGTACTCGTCCACCTGCCACTTGAGCGACACCGATTCCTCGGCGACGATCTTGACCCCGTAGCGGTCGTCCTGATTGCGGATGAAGCCCCAGCTCGCCCGGGCTGAGGCGTTCAGGAAATCCATGGGTACCCCGGGGAACGCCGCGTAGGTGAGCAGCGCTACCGCCGGGTTGTCATAGGCCCGGTCGAGGATCTCCATGCGCGTGGCGCCGAGGCGGGTGTTGATGTTCAGTTTGGGATTTACCTGCGTGCCCCGGCGCAGCGTGTCGTGGTTGGCGGTGCCGCTGATCCACTGGTCGCCGTGCGTCAGCATCTCGCGGATGCGCCAGAATTTGGACAGCCAGAAGCCGTAGAGAAAGGGCGTGTTGTGGGCGAAGGTAAGCGGCCCCCACTGGAAGACATCGTGGTCGCGCTGGCTCTCGATCACGGCGCGGTAGGTGGAGGCGAGCTCCCAGTCCTCCTCCGGCCAGGGGCGCCCGTCCTCGAAAATGAACCAGGGCCGGTAGCGGGTGCCGCAGACGCACTGCTCGACATCGGCCATCTGCTGCAGGAACTCGTCGTCGTGGTGGAGCTGCTGGTCGCCCTGGTCCCACCACTTGAAGTCCTGGGCCCCGTCCACGCGCACGCCGTCGGCTCCGAAGTCGACCTTGCGTCGCTGGATCTCCAGCAGGATTGCGCGCACCGCCGGGTTGCGGTAATCGAGGTTCTGGCCGTACATGTTCGGCCCCGCGAGATAGTGCGGACTCAGCACCTCGAGGGCCTGGTTGTCGGCGTGGCCGAAGACCAGGTCGAGGATCAGCATCTTCGGCCCTCCCGGCCAGGTGTGCAGCACCGCGGCGAGATCGGCAAGCTCGTGGGGACGCCCGCTCTCCAGCAGCACCGGGTTTACGGTACCCATGCCGGCGATGACCACGTCGTAGCCCCAGTTGGTGGTGTCCGGCCGGGTGAGTTCAACGCCGCAGTGCTGCGCGTCCCGCGTCGTTTCCGCCCAGAAGCCGGGGCCGGTCTCGTAGACCGTGGTCGGTTCCACCGGCAGCAGCTGCACGGCCTCGTAGCCGGCGTAGATGGCATCGGCCTCTTCCAGCGGGAGCGCCCGGCGCAGGCGCTCGGCAATGCGTTCGAAGTGCCGGGCGAGGCTGGCGAGGCTGCCGCCAGCAGTCGCCGTGGGGACATGCAGCTGCAGAATGTTCGCCGGCGGTCCGAATTTGTGGACGCTTGCGCCGGCCAGGGCCTCGTAGTACGCCCGGTCGCCGCGTTCCGCCTCGACAGCCGTGGCGTCGAGGATCTCCGCGGGGGCAAAGGCGCCGAAGGGTACTGACACCGCGAGGGGATCGACGATCCGGTGCTCGACGCCCTCGCCGTCGCGCCAGCAAAGCGCGTAAAAATCGCCCACGACCTCGCGGGTACCGGCGCAGAGACCGTCGACCACGGCGAAGACGTGGCTCTCGTGGCGACGCACGGGGAGCAGCAGGCGCTCGAAGTCCGTGACCTGGTGCCATTGCTCGAGGTCCAGGGGCTCTGCGGGTGCCAGCAGCTCCAGAAAGATGTCGCCGTCGGGGACCCGGCGGTCGAGGAGCTCGGGCGCCCAGAAGCCGAAAGTGACCCGATCTCGCGCGTCCACCCGTGCGCCAAGGCGCCGGGCAATGGCCTGCTCGGCAGCAAAGGTGCTGGGGCTCTCCCGGTAGCGCAGGGCGCTCCAGTCCGCCAGGGCTTCGCTGGCGGCCTCGTCCAGGCGAGCGCGATTGCGGAGGGGCGTCTCCGGGCCGGTCCTGCCTCTTATACCCCTCACGCCCCCGCTCCAGGGACGAAGAACAGCACTGACAGGGGCGGCAGGGTGACGGTGGCGGAGCACGGTTGGCCCTGGTGCGGCGCGTCGCCTGCCTCGATCGCACCGAGGTTGCCCCGATCGCCGCCGCCGTAGATGCCCGCATCGGTGTTCAGCGCCTCGCGCCAGCGCCCGGTCCGCGGCAGGCCCACGCGCCAGTCGCGGCGCTCCACGGGGGTGAAGTTGCAGAGCACGGCAACCGGCGGATCGTCCGCCTCGCCGAAACGCAGCCAGGCGAACAGGGATTGCGCGGCATCGTTCGCCTCCAGCCATTCGAAACCGCTCGCCTCGCAATCCCGCCGGTGCAGCGCCGGTTCCCTGCGGTAGAGGGTGTTCAGGTCGCGCACCAGGCGGGTGATGCCGGCGTGCTCCGGCCTTGCCGCCGCGGCCCAGTCCAGCGCTCCGGCCTGAGCCCATTCCCCCGGCTGGGCGAACTCGCCGCCCATGAACAGCAGTTTCTTTCCCGGGTGGCCCCACTGGAAGCCGAAATAGGCCCGCAGGTTGGCCAGCTTTGCCGCATGGTCGCCGGGCATGCGGCCGTAGAGGGAGCCCTTGCCGTGCACCACCTCGTCGTGGGAGAGGGGCAGGATGAAGTTCTCCGAAAAGGCGTAATGGATACCGAAGGTCATCTTGTGGTGATGGTAGCGGCGGTGGATGGGGTCCTCGCCCATGTAGGCGAGGGTGTCGTTCATCCAGCCCATGTTCCACTTGAAGCCGAAGCCGAGGCCGCCGTCGTGCACGGGGCGGGAAACGCCGGGGAAGGCCGTGCTCTCTTCGGCGATGGTCATGACGCCCTGTTCCTCGCCGTAGACGAGCCGGTTCATCTGCTGCAGGAAGTCGATGGCCTCGAGGTTCTCCCGACCGCCGTGGCGGTTCGGCAGCCACTCGCCCGCCCTGCGCGAGTAGTCCAGGTAGAGCATGGAAGCCACGGCGTCCACGCGCAGACCATCCACGTGGTACGCCTCCAGCCAGTAGAGGGCATTGGACAGCAGGAAGTTGGCCACTTCCCGGCGGCCGAAGTTGTAGATGAGCGTCTGCCAGTCCGGGTGGAAGCCCTGACGCGGGTCCTCGTGCTCGTAGAGCGCCGTGCCGTCGAAGCGGGCGAGGCCGTGCGCATCGGCAGGGAAGTGTGCCGGTACCCAGTCCATAAGGACGCCGAGGCCGCGCCGGTGGGCCGCATCGACCAGGTCGCGGAACTCGTGTGGCGGTCCGTGGCGGATCGTCGGTGCGTAGAGGCCGACCGGCTGGTAGCCCCAGGAGCCATCGAAGGGATGCTCGGACAGCGGCAGGAACTCGAGGTGGGTAAAACCGAGCGCGGCGACATAGTCCACCAGTTCCTCCGCCGCTTCCCGGTAGGACAGCATGCGCTGGTCCTCGGCCGCCCGGCGGCGCCAGGAGCCGAGGTGAACTTCGTAGATGCTGATGGGCGCACGGCGGTCGTTGCAGCCTGCGCGGGACGCCATCCAGTCGTCGTCGTGCCAGCCATAGCCGCCGAGGTCGCGGACGATCGACGCGGTCTGCGGCGGGTGCTCGGACCCGAAGGCGACGGGATCGCTCTTCAGGGGCAGCTCGGCGCCGCGGTGGTCCAGAAGCCGGTACTTGTAGCGCGAGCCCTCGCCGACACCGGGGACAAAGGTTTCCCAGAGTCCGCTGTCACCGAGCGTCCGGAGCGGGTTCGCGGCCGGGTCCCAGCCATTGC
Source organism: uncultured Alteromonadaceae bacterium (assembly GCA_964346365.1). GTDB lineage: Bacteria > Pseudomonadota > Gammaproteobacteria > Pseudomonadales > Halieaceae > Pseudohaliea. The sequence goes on along the minus strand of CAYFVG010000030.1, from coordinate 8,441 downwards.
AGTCCCCGACCAGGGAGACCGCGCTGGCGTTCGGTGCCCAGAGCGCGAAGCGCGTGCCGCCGGGCTGCACCTGCGCGCCGAGCACTTGCCACAGGCGCTGCAGGGTCCCCTCGTTGAAGTGGTAGCACTCACCGGCGCTGATGGCGCTGCCGCCGCTGGATGCGTCCCGGTCGTTGTCGCTAGCGTTACTCATGAACGATTTTAACTCTAATGAATTCGTGGGGGGACGCAAGCGCGTGCGTCGGCAGGCCGCGGCGGGCAACCGTGGCGCCGCTGCTGTCCCTTTCGCTATGATGCCACCGTCCAGCGATAGCGAGGTATCCATGGCCCGTCCTCTGCAAGTCCTGACCCTGCTGGCCCTGGCGCTGCCGGTCGCCGGACCGGCGGCGGCCAGTGGCTTCCGCGATTGTGTGTCCGGGCTCGGCGAGCGGGCCCGGGCCGCCGGCGTCGACGACGCCCTCGTGGCACGGGTGCTGCCGACGCTGTCGCCGCTGGAACGGGTGATCGCCCTGGACCGCAACCAGGCCGAGTTCGTGCAGACTTTCCCCGCTTACCTCGAGAAACGGGTCACCGCCTCGCGGGTCGAGAAGGGGCGCGAGCTCCTGGAGCGCCACGGTCCCTTTCTGGAGGGTCTGCTCCGGCGCTACGGTGTGCCGCCGCGCTATCTCGTCGCTTTCTGGGGCCTGGAGACGAACTACGGGAGTTACCTTGGCCAAGTCCCGACCCTCGATTCCCTGGCGACCCTGGCCTGCGACGAGCGCCGCTCCGAGTTCTTTGCCGGCGAGTTCGTCGACGCCCTGCAGCTGGTACAGCGCGAGGCGCTGCCGGTGGAGCAGCTGGTGGGCTCCTGGGCCGGGGCCGTGGGCCACACGCAGTTCATGCCGTCTTCCTACCTGCGCTACGCCGTGGATGGCGACGGCGACGGTCGCATCGATCTATGGCAGAGCGAACGGGACGCCCTCGCCTCCGGCGCCAACTTCCTGCGCAGCCTCGGCTGGGAGCCGGGACTGCGCTGGGGCCGGGAGGTGCGCCTGCCCGAGGGCTTCGCCTACGAGGCGGCGGGCCTCGGCAAAGCGCGCAAGCTCGCGGCCTGGGCCGGTGCCGGGGTGAGCCGCGCCGACGGCGCGCCGCTGCCGACCCCCGACGTCGAGGCGTCCCTGCTGCTGCCGGCGGGCCATCGCGGCCCCGCGTTTCTTGTCTACGACAACTTCCGCGTGGTCATGCGCTGGAATGCCTCCCAGTCCTATGCCCTCGCCGTGGGCCTGCTCGCCGACCGGCTCGCCGGCGCGCCACCGTTGCGGCTGGCGGCCGAGGTGACGGCGCCGCTGCGCAAGACGGATATCGTCGGCGCCCAGGAGGCCCTGAACACCCTGGGACTGGAGGCCGGTACGGCCGACGGTATCGTCGGCAGCCGCACCCGGGCAGCGCTGCGGGCATTCCAGCTGGACGCGGGGCTGCCCGCCGATGGCTACCCGGACCGTGAAACGCTCGACGCCCTGGATCGCCGTGCGCTGCGCTGAGTCTTTCCGCCGGGGCCGCGCCGCCCTCGCGCTGGCCTGCCTGCTGTCGCTGCTGGCCTGCCAGGGGGGCGGGGAACTGCCTGACCTCGCCAGCGTGGACGACGTGCCGACCATGAAGCGGACCTTCTACGCCTTCCTGGAGCCGATCGTCGCGACGGAAAATGCACGCATCCGCGCGCAGCGCGAAGATCTTGCAGGGTTCCGGGAGCAGCTGGCGGCGGGGGAGCGTCCGGGCTGGTTCGCGCGGCGCCGGCTGCGCCGGCTGGCCGAGGAATACGAAGTGCGGTGGCAGGCGAACGATATTGCCGCCGTGGTGGCGGCTCTGTCGCTCCGCGTCGATGAGATCCCGCCGGACCTCGCCCTCGCCCAGGCGGCAAAGGAGTCCGGCTGGGGCCGTTCGCGTTTCGCTGTGGAGGGCAACAATCTGTTCGGCCAGTGGTGCTACGAGCCCGGCTGCGGCATCGTACCGGGTCGGCGCCCGGCGGGCAGTCGGCACGAAGTCGCCGCCTTCGACAGCGTCGGCGAGGCGATCCGGCGCTATATGAACAACCTGAATACCCACGAGCGCTACGCCGCGTTCCGCGAACGCCGGGCCGCCCTGCGGGCGGAGGGCCGGCCGCTCTCGGGCCCGGCCCTCGTCGCCGGCCTGCTCGGCTACTCGGAGCGGGGCGAGGTGTATATCGATGAGTTGCGCACCATGATGCGCCAGAACCGGGGCCTTCTCGCCGAGATCGCCCGGGGCTGATGCGCCGCTGGCTGACCGGCTGCCTGCTCGCCGTGGTGCTCGCCGTGGTGTTTCCCGCGGCGGCAGCGGAGCACGGGGTGATCCTGCTCTATCACCGCATCGCCGACGACGGGCCCGCCAGCACCCGGGTCGCGCCCGGCCGCTTTGCCGCTCATCTCGACGCCCTGGAGGCCGGCGGCTACCGCGTGCTGCCGCTGGCCGACCTCCTCGCCGGGGCCCGCGCCGGCGACCTGCCCGCGCGGGCAGTAGCAATTACCTTCGACGACGCCCACCGGTCCATCCTGACGGCGGCCTATCCGCTGCTGTCGGAGCGCCAGCTCCCGTTCTCGGTCTTCGTAGCGACCGGGCCGGTGGACGCCGGCTATGGCAGCTACCTGGGCTGGGAGGACCTGGCATGGCTCGCGGAGGGCGGTCTGGCGACCTTCGGGGCCCACTCGGTGGGGCACGGCCACCTCGAGGCCCGAGAAGACGGCGAGGACTTCTCCGCCTGGCTCGAGCGTGTCCGCGGTGAGGTTGTCGACAGCGTCGCGCGGCTGCGCGCCGAGCTCGGCCCGGCGGTGATCGACGCCTTTGCCTACCCCTACGGCGAGTACAGCAGCGCCACGGAAACCCTGCTCCTGGACGAAGGGCTCCGGGGCCTGGCGCAGCAGTCCGGGGCCGTTGGCCCGGCGACCGCAATGACCCGGGTGCCGCGCTTTCCCCTCTACCATGGCGCCGACAGTGACGAGCGGCTGCAAACCGCCCTCTCGGCCCGGCCTCTGCCGGTGGCGGAGGAGGCGGACCCCCGGGTGTTCCTGGCGCCGGGAACCCCGTCCCCCGGGACCTGGCGCTTCCGGCCGGCGCCCGGCGCCTATCGCGAGGCGGCGCTGCGCTGCTACGCCGCGACCGGGATGCCTCTGGCGCTGTCCCGGGACGGCGCCTGGGTGACGGTGACCCTGCCGCCGTTCCGGCCCGGGCGCAACAAGGTCAACTGTACGGCACCGGCAAAGGGAGGTTATGCGTGGTACGCCCGGCTCTGGGTGCGCGCCGATGCGGCCGGCCGCTGGCTCGAGGAGTGACCCGTTCGGGGTAGACTGCCCATGCGGCAGCGCAGGTTGCGCCGCGACGCACCAGGACTTTGAACTGCGTCACAGAACGCCGGCACCAGCCGGGCTACCCTGACGGCTGGCGGTTGACCCCCGGAGATGGCCTCATGGCCTCCTACATCGTGGCCTACGATCTGTTTGAGAGCAGTACCCGGCAGCAGCGCTTGGCGCGGCGTCTGCAGGCGCTCGGCGCGCGCTGGACCCTGCGCGACCACGTCTGCTTTGTCGCCACGGAGCTGACCGCGTCTGAACTTATGGACCATCTCGAGGACTGCATCGGCGAAGGCGACGAACTGTTTCTGGCCAAGCTCTCCGGCCAGGCGGCCTGGGCCGGTCTGCACCGGGCGGACAGCGAGTGGCTGCGCGCCCGCCTCGGGCGCTAGTGGGCCACCGGCAGCGCTAGGCATACCCCGGGCCGCTTGCTACGGTGTGCCCATGGCAGGCTTGATACCCTTACCGATCGTTGTCGGCGACACTGCCTGCGCCAGCGTCGCTGCGATCCTGCGCGCGGCGCCCCGGCGCCGGGCCCACTAGCGGGCGCCTTCGATGTGCCTGGTGCTCCTTGCCGTGGGCGTCTGCCCGGACATGCCGCTGGTCGTGGCGGCCAATCGCGATGAGTTCCATGCCCGGCCCAGCACCGCGGCGCACCGCTGGCCCGGGTCGGCGGGCGTGGTGGCCGGCCGGGACCTCGAGGCCGGTGGCAGCTGGCTCGGGGTGGATGCCCGCGGCCGTTTCGCCACGGTCACCAACGTCAGCGAGAGCCCCGCCGGCGGTGCTTTCCGCTCCCGGGGCGAGCTGGTGCCGGGCTTTCTCGAAGGGGAGCGGGACGCCCGGGCCTACGCCGCCGCCCTCGACGGTAGCGCCTACCGGGGTTTCAACCTGCTGCTCTGGGATGGTGAGAGCGTGGTCTACCATTCCAACCGCTTCCCGTCGCGGCAACTCGAGGCCGGTTTCCACGCGGTCGCCAACGCGAGCCTCGACGAGGCGCGCTTCAAAGTCGAGCGCTGCCGCGCCGGTCTGGCGGCGGTGCTCGCCGGGAGCGAGGGGGCGTCCCTCGAGGCGCCCCTGTTTGATCTGCTGGCCGACCGGAGCCTGCCGGAGCCGCCGGAGCGGCGGGTCGTGGCAGGTCTGTCAGCCGATGAGACGGTGGCGCTGGGTGCGCCGTTCATCGTCGGCGAGCGCTATGGCACGCGCGCGAGCACGGTCGTGCTGGTCGGCGACCGGGCAGTGACGCTGGCGGAGCAGCGCTTCGCGCCGGGCGGAGTGGCCGCGGGCAAAGACCGCTTGCGCTTCGACCGGGCCTGAGCGCCGCCCGGCGCTCAGGCGATGCTGCTGGCGACGATATCCGCGAACACGGCGGCGGGGGCGCCGGGCTCACCGGCGCGGTCCAGGGCCTCGGCGCTGTTCAGCGTCGCGGCCTGCAGCGACGCCGTGGCGAAGCGCGATCAGGCGGCGACGCTGCCACCGCCATCGACGATCATCAGCTGGCCTGCCGCCCAGTCCATGGCCTGCCCCAGAGCGAGCGGGTCCAGGGGCAGGAGCAGCTCCCTCGGCACGATCAGCAGTTCGTTGCGCAGCCGCCGGAGCAGGCGCAGCAGCGCCGGCGGGTCGAGGGCCGTGCTCGGCAGCCGGTGCAGGCGCAGCCCCCGCGCCGCGAGGCCCGCCAGGGCCGTCGGTGGCCAGGGCTGGTTGCTGTGTACATAGAGGTCCCGGTGGCCACCGCGGGCCGCGAGCAGGTTCGCCGCCGCCATCGCGGCGCGGTCTCCGGGCACGCCGGCGAGGACGATGCCGAGGGCCGGCGGCGCCGCACCCCGCTTCGCGGCCTCCGCCGGCCGCCGCGGCAACCAGCTGTCGACTCCCGGCTCCGGGGCGAGAACAGAGGGCAGGCGCTCGCCCTCGCGGGTCTCGAAGTGCAGGGCCACCCGCCGCAGGGCGGCCAGTTCTGCGAGCCGGGCCTGCGCCCGGCCCCGGGCACGCCCTCCGTGCCGACGCAGGAGCGCGCGCTCCAGGTTGCGCTCGTCGGCGCCGAGGAGGGTGATTTCCCGGGTGAAGGGCAGGTCGGCGACACCGTAGAGCTGCGGGCTTTCCAGCAGGATGACCTGCAGCGGCCGGCCGAGGAGCGCCGCCGAGTCCACGAGCAGGGAGAGCGCCTCCGGGTCGAGGCCGAAATCGTCGATGGGAACCAGCAGGGGCCGGGGGTCAGTCATCGTCCGGCTCGCGGCCCGCCCGCGCGTAGCGCCGCGCCTGGACGAGGAGTGCGTCGATGCGCTCGTCCATGGCCCTGTCCAGGGCCTCGATGGCCACGCCGGTGAGCAGCGCCAGGGCCGCGTCCACCGTGGCCACCGCGTAGAGCTGGAAGCTCCCATGGGCCACGGCCTCGCGCACCCGCGGGGCGAGCATGAGCTGGTCCCGGTTTGCCGCCGGCAGCACCACACCCTGGCTGCCGCTCAGGCCGCGGGCTTTGCACAGATCGAAGAACCCTTCCACCTTCTCGTTGACCCCGCCGATCGGCTGTACCGCGCCGTGCTGGTTCAGGGAACCGGTCACGGCGAGGTCCTGGCGCAGCGGTACCACGGCGATGGCCGAGACCAGGGCGGCGAGCTCGGCCACGGAGGCGGAGTCGCCCTCGATGCCGCCGTAGGACTGCTCGAAGACCAGCGTCGCGGCCAGCGGCAGCGGACGGTCCCGGGCCCAGCGGTTGGCGAGGAGAGCGCTGATGATGAGCACGGCTTTCGAGTGAATGCTGCCGCCGAGGTCGGCCTCGCGCTCGATGTCCAGGACCTTGCCGCTGCCGAGGCGGGCGGTGGCGGTGATGCGCGTGGGCAGGCCGAAGCGGTACTCGCCGAGGCTGTGTACCGCGAGGCCGTTGACCTGGCCGACGACGTCCCCCGCGGTGGCAACCAGCATGCGCTCGCGGAGGATCTGTTCCCGGGCCCGCTCCTGCCACTGGCCGAGGCGGCGATCGGCGGCATCCAGGGCGGCGCTGACGTGCTCTGCCCGGACCGTGTCCGCGCCGGCGCGGCGGGCGAGGAAGTCCGCCTCCGCGAGGAGATTGCCGAGGCGGCCCTGGTGCAGATCGAGGCGGGCGCCATCCCCGGCGAGACGCGAGGCGAGCTCCACGCAGCGGGCGACACCGCCGCGCTCGATGGGCAGCAGCCCGTCTCGCCGCTGCACCGTGGCCAGGAGCCGGGCAAACAGACCGGTGCTGTCATCCGTGCGCGCCACGTCCGGGGCCATGTCTGCAGTGACCTTGAACAGCGTGGCAAACTCCGGGTCGTACTCCTGGAGGAGGTACCAGATCAGGTGGTCGCCCAGGAGAATGACCTTCACGTCCAGCGGGATAGGCTCGGGTTCCAGCTGCACGGTGGTGGCGAAGCTGAAGGCCTGGTCGAGGGACTGGATGCGCACCTCCTGAGCGCGCAGGGTGCGCTTGAGGGCGGTCCAGGCGAAGGGGCTGGTGAGGACTTTCTCGGCCTCGAGCACCAGGTAGCCGCCGTTGGCCCGGTGCAGGGCGCCGGCCTTTACCAGCGTGAAGTCCGTGGCCAGCGTGCCCATCTGCGCGACCTGCTCCGCGCGGCCGAGCAGGTTGGCGAAGGTCGGGTTGTCCTCGTGCACCACCGGTGGGCCGCTGCTGTCGCCGTGGTCGATGAGCACGTTGACGCTGTACTGGGGAAACTCGCGCACGCGCTCGTGCAGATTGTCCGGGATGGCCGAGTCCTGGCGCTGCTGCGTGAAGGACTCGGCCTCCTCCATGACCGCCGCTTCCACGGCAGCCAGCCAGGCGACCACGGCAGGCAGGTCTGCGTGGCCCTCCCGCAGGCGCTCGAACACCGGCGCCACCGCCTGGCGGCAGAAGTCGCTGTTCAGTTCCCGGAACCGGTCCAGGCTTTCCTTTTTCCAGCCCGGCAGCTGGCGGACCACGCTTTTCAACTCGTCCTTGAGTCCGTCGATGGCGGCGAGGGTGGCTTTGCGCTCGTCCTCGGGCAGCTTCTCGAAGGCGTCGGGGGCGAGCACCTCGCCATCCTTCATGGGCGCGAGGGTGTAGCCGGAAGGGGTCTTGAGCATGGCGACGCCCTGTGCCGAGGCCTTCTCGGCCAGCGCCTGAAAAGCCTCGGACTCCCGCTCCTGGAAATATTCGCCGAGCTCCTGGACCCGCGCCTGGTACTCATCGCCCTGGAAGGTCGCGGGCAGGATTGTCAGCAATTCCTCCACGGCCTCGGCCATGGCGCGACGCAGTTGCCGGCCGCGGCCCGCGGGCAGGCGCAGGGCAAGGGGCTTGCCGGGGTCGTCGAAGTTGTTGACATAGCACCAGTCATCCGGCGGCTCCGCCCGGGCCTTGCGCCGACGCTCGAGCAGCCCCCGGAGCATTTCCCGGCGACCGCTACCGGTGCTGCCGGCGAGGAAGATATTGAAGCCGTGGCCGCCGACGGCGAGGCCGAAGTCGAGGGCCTCGAGCGCCCGCTCCTGGCCGAGCTCGAAGGGCAGGGGCTCGAGCTCGGCCGTGCTGGCGAAGGCCAGCGGCTCCAGCGGGCAGGCGCGGTAAAGCGCCTCTACCGGCAGGGGTTCGGCGGCAGGGGCGGGCGCGCGATCGCGCAGGCCGTCAGTCATGGGGCGTTATCCTTCCCGCGGGCGGTCTCGCGCCAGCATAGCGCAGCGGTCCGGCGGGGTCGGCCGGGCCCGTTGATCTGCGTCAACGGACCCATCCTCCGCACCCCCGGCGGCCTTGCAAAGGACTGCGCAGACGCCATATTTCCCGATGCCGGTGCGGTGCCGGCGTAACTAGGGAGGACTGCAGGATGACACTTTTACCGAGAAAACACAGCCTGTTTGGCGACCGCTTTCTCGACGATTTCTGGGCTCCGGCCGCCACCGATGGCGACGGCAGCCGTTTCTTCGCGCCCAGCGTCGATATCAAGGAGAAAGGGGATCACTACGAGATCACCGCGGAGCTGCCCGGCGTCCGCCGGGAGGACGTCCACGTCACCGTTCAGGACGGCGTGCTGACGCTGGAAGCCGAGAGCGAGCAATCTGAAAGCTCTCGCCGCGGGCGCGGTCGACAGCGCCTTCGTCCAGGCCGACGTCGCCCATGCC
>CAYFVG010000029.1:11247-15925 GCA_964346365.1 uncultured Alteromonadaceae bacterium | reverse complement strand
GGGCGCTTTCGCCTTGCGTGGTCTCGTGCTGCCAGTCAAAAACGTTCAGCTCGATAAAAATGAAGGCGAAGAGCCAGAGAAAGGCGTCCCAGAAGTCCAGGAAATCGCCGGCGTAGCCCCAGTAGGCGGCCGCCAGGAACAGCACCCCGTAGACCCCGAACTTGAGGAACTTGTTGATCCGCATGATGTGGTCCGACAGGTCGCCGCGCAGCTGCAGCCGCACTTCCAGCTCCAGCAGGATGATCACGAGGATCCAGGCCGCGGAATTTATAACGTCGGTCCAGGCCAGCCAGCGCGCGCGCTGCAGCACCCCCGGCTCCGCCAGGATCCGGAAGCCCTCGATCTGTAGCGGCGCAGCGCCCAGCGCCTCGCAGTTGGCGGCTGTGAGCGGAACGTACTGGTCGAGCTTGACCAGCACCGACCAGGCCTCGCCCAGGCGGCTGCAGGCATCAAAGCCCGCCAGCCGCACCGTATCGAGCAGGGTGACCAGCTCCGCGTAGTAGCCGGTAAAGGCGTAGACGATGGCGGCCCCGCAGAGGAGACGGGTCCAGTGGAGCGCCCGGCGCGTCCAGCCGCGGATCTGCTCGTCGTCGAGAACCCAGGTCTCGAGCTCGAAGAGCAGCAGGAGTATCACCCAGGCCGCCGTATCGATGGTGGCAGCAAAGACCTGAATGACCTCGCCGAGGGCGAGGCCGCCGGTGAAAGTGTGCTCCAGGGACAGGAGCTCCTCGCGCAGAAATAAATAGACGTTCCCGCAGAGGGCCAGGTAAGTGGCGTACTTGACCGCCTGGAACAGGCGGTAGCCGCGGCGGCTGTCGAAGAGCTGGCCGGTGAGGCTCACGGCGCCGGCTCAGACCTGCAGCAGCAGATGCTCGCGCTCCCAGGAGCTGATCACGCGGTTGAACGCCTCGAACTCGTCCAGCTTGACGGCGGTGTAGGCGCGCAGGAAGAGGTCGCCGAAGAGGTCGCGGAGCGCCGGCGTGGCCCGCAGGTTGCGCAGGCCTTCCTCCAGGGTCCGGGCCACCTCCACGGCCTCCTCGTTGGCCGTGCCGGCGTGCGGCTCCGTGGGCGTCAGCTGCTCGCGCATGCCGAGGAGGCCGCTGGCCAGGCTCGCCGCGATGGCCAGGTAGGGGTTGGCGTCGGCGCCGGGGAAGCGATTCTCCACCCGGGTGTGGTCGGGCTCGCTGTGGGGAACACGAAAGGCCGTGGTGCGGTTGTCGAAACCCCAGTTCAGGTTGATGGGCGCGGAGATGTCCGGCGCGAGGCGCCGGTAGGAGTTCACGTTCGGCGCGTAGAGGCTGATCAGCTCCGGCGTGTAGCGCTGCAGCCCGGCGATATAGCTGAGGATCGCCGGGGTAAAGCTGCCGTCCTCCTCGGCAAAGATGTTGCGGCCGGTCCCGGCGTCGAGGACGCTCTGGTGGATATGCAGCGCGCTGCCGGGCTCGATGCGCATGGGCTTGGCCATGAAGGTCGCGTAGATGTTGTGCTTGTGCGCCGTCTCCCGGACCGTGCGCTTGAACACGAAGACCTGGTCCGCGAGGCTGAGCGGATCGCCGTGGCGAAAGTTGATCTCCATCTGCGCGGCGCCGTTCTCGTGGATCAGCGTGTCCACGTCGAGCTCCTGGGCGTCGGCGTACTCGTACATGTCCTCCACGAAGTCCTCGAACTCCGCGACCGCGTCGATACCGTAGGACAGGCGCGCGGTCTCCCTGCGCCCGGAGCGGCCCGCCGGGGGCTCGAGTTCGTAGTCCGAATCCAGGTTGCGGGCGACCAGATAGAACTCCACCTCCGGCGCCACCACGGGCTTGAGGCCGGCCTCGGCGTAGGCGGCGAGGACCTTGCGCAGGATTGTCCGCGAGGCCAAGGGGTGCAGCTCGCCCTGGAGGTTGTAGCAGTCGTGGATGATCTGCGCGGTTGGCTCCCGGCCCCAGGGCACGACCCGCAGCGTGCTGACATCCGGCTTCAGGAGCATGTCCGTGTCCGTGGGCTCGACGAATTCCCAGTGTTCATCCGTGTACTCGCCGGTCACCGTCTGCACCAGGATGCTCTCGGGCAACTTGGGCAGGCTGTCATTGGGGAACTGATGGGCGGGAATAAACTTGCCGCGGGCGTTGCCCGTGAGATCCGGGACCAGCGCCTCGACCTCCGAGATCTGGTGCTGCTTCAGCCAGTCCCGGATGACCTGCTTGTCGTAGTCCATGCGCGTGTCCACTGCGGGCGTCGCCGGCAGTATCGCAATAGCGCTCGCGAAGCGGCAAGTACCGCTAACCCCCGGGTGGTATGCTGGCGTTGCTTCCCCCGCTGCTAGAGTTTAGCCATGGACAAAGGCCAACCGCACACCGAATCCTGGTACGCCGCCAGCACCAACCGCGAGCTGTCTTTCCCGCGCCTCGAGGGCGACCGGGAGGCGGACGTGTGCATTATCGGCGGCGGCTATACGGGACTTTCCAGCGCCATCCACCTGCGCCGGCTGGGCTACAGCGTCATTCTCCTGGAGGCCAACAAAGTCGGCTGGGGCGCTTCCGGGCGCAACGGCGGCCACGTCGGCACGGGGCAGCGCGTGGACCAGCCCGAGCTGGAGAAGCTGGTCGGCGAGGAGCGGGCACGGGCCCTCTGGGACCTGGGCCTCGAGGCCGTGGCCACAGTCTGCGGACTGATCGACGAGTTCGGCATCGACTGCGAACTCAAGCAGGGCGACCTGACCGTGGCAAGCTCCGCCCAGGCCGGCGCTGACCTCGAGAGCGAGGCGGAGCACCTGGCCAGCCGCTACGGCTACGATCAGCTCCGCCACGTGCCCGCGGCAGAGCTGCCCGAATGGACCTCCGCGCAGGGCATGCACGGCGGCCTCATGAACTACGGCGCGCGACACCTGCACCCGCTCAACTACGCCCTGGGGCTGGCCGACGCCGCCAGCGACCTCGGCGCCGAGCTGTTCGAAGGCAGCCGCGCTATCGACTACCGGGAGGATACGGCCGTTCGCGTTCGCAGCGACCAGGGCACGGTCACGGCCCGCTTCCTGGTGCTGGCCTGCAACGGCTACCTCGGCAAGCTCGAGAAACGCTGCGCCGGACGCATCATGCCCATCAACAACTACATGCTCGCGACTGCGCCCCTCCCCGAGGCGACCGCGCGGCAGCTGATCCGCGACGACTGGTCCATGTCCGACACGCGCTTCGTGATCAACTACTGGAAGCTGTCGGCAGACAACCGGCTCCTCTTCGGCGGCGGCGAGACCTACACGCGCAGCCTTCCCGACGACATCCGGGCCCTCGTGCGGCCGAATATGCTCAACATCTATCCGGAGCTCGAGAACGTCGCCATCGACTACAGCTGGGGCGGCACGCTGGCCATCACCATGAGCCGGCTGCCGGACTTCGGCCGCCTGTCGGCGCGTATTTTCTACGCCCACGGCTACTCGGGGCACGGGGTGCCCAGCGCCACCTTTGCGGGCAAGATCCTCGCCGAGGTGATCAGCGGCAGCGCCGAGCGTTTCGACGTCCTGGCCGGCGTACCCACGCGGCGCTTCCCCGGCGGCACGGCACTGCGCTTCCCGGGCCTCGTCGCCGGCATGCTGTTCTACAGCCTGCGCGACCGCCTCGCCCGCTGAATATCGCCAGAGCCTCCCGATGAGCCTCTCCGGGACCCGCGACGCCATTCCCCTGACGCCGTCGGGCGATTGGCAGTCGCAGCTGCGCGCGGCCATCGCCGACCCGGCGGAACTCGCTGCCGCCCTCGGCCTGGACCCGACGCTGTTCGGCGACAGCGCCGGCGCCAGCGCGGACTTCGCCCTGCGCGTGCCGCGGCCCTTCCTCGCGCGCATGCGCCGCGGCGATCCGCAGGACCCGCTGCTCCGTCAGGTGATGGCCGCCGGGGCGGAGCTGGCAGAAGCACCCGGGTTCACAGACGATCCGGTGGGCGAGGTGGCGGGCGCCAACCCCCGCCCGGGGATCGTGCGCAAGTACCCCGGCCGCGCCCTGCTGCTGGTGGCCGGCGGCTGCGCCGTGAACTGCCGCTACTGCTTCCGCCGCCATTTCCCCTACGCAGAAAACGCCCTCAGTCGGGCGGAGCGCGACGAGGCCCTCGCCTGGCTGGCGGGCGAAGATGACATCGAGGAGCTGATCCTGTCCGGCGGCGATCCGCTCCTCGCCGGCGACCGCTTTCTCGCCGAACTCGTCGATGCCCTCGACGCCCTGCCCCGGCTGCGCACCCTGCGCGTGCATACGCGGCTGCCGGTGGTCATCCCGGACCGGGTGACCCCCGGCCTCCTCGACGTGCTCGACCACGACAGGCTGAATACCGTGGTGGTCCTGCATGCCAACCACGGCAACGAGCTGGATGAGGCCGTGCGCGCGGCCTGTGCCCGGCTGCGGGCCCGCGGCATCACGCTGCTGAACCAGGCGGTGCTTCTCGCCGGCGTCAACGACAGCGCGGACGCGCTCGCCGGGCTCTCCGACGCGCTCTTCGACGCCGGGGTCCTGCCCTACTACCTCCACCTGCTGGACCCGGTGCGCGGCGCGGCCCACTTTCAAGTACCGGCGGCGCGGGCCCGGGCGCTGGTCGGGGAGCTGGCGACACGCCGGCCCGGTTACCTGGTGCCGCGGCTGGTCATGGAGCTGCCCGGCGCCGCGAGCAAGCGCGAGCTGGCGCCCGCCTACCCCCGCTAGTGGGCCACGCGGTC
>CAYFVG010000029.1:0-11147 GCA_964346365.1 uncultured Alteromonadaceae bacterium | reverse complement strand
GGTCACTGGGCGAGCCGGGGCCATCTCGACTATGCTCACCCGACAGGAATAGTGCGCGTACCAGCCCCCGGTGGCGTGACCAATGCTCGAAATCTTCAAGGTAAACGTAGAGGACCTCGAGCTCGGCATGTTTGTGTCGGGCCTCGACCGCGCCTGGCTGGAAAGCCCCTTCGCCGTGCAGGGCCTGCTCATCAAGAGCGAAGAGGACCTCGCGACGCTGCGTGCCCTGTGCAAGTACGTGTTCATCGACGTCGAGAAGGGCGAGCAGAGGGAGGAGCGCCGCGGGAGCCCCCGGGCCAGGCCACCGGAACACGAACGCCGGCGCCACTCCCGGGAGGCTAAGAGCAACCCCGTCAAGCGGGCGCGGCTCGACAAGGCCCGGCTGCTACCGGGTCGCGAGCTCACGAGCTATCGGGACCAGTCCGACTGGCAGACTGAGTACCGGCACGCGACGGCGGCCGTCGATACGCTGTCCGTCGAGGTCCGGGACGTCTACAGCGCCCTCGCCCGGGGCGGCGCGGTGGATATGCTGAGCGTCAAACGCTCCGCGGAACCGATGATCGACAGCGTCGCCCGCAACCCCGACGCCTGTATCTGGCTCGCGCGGCTCCGGCAGCTCGACGACTACACCTACCAGCACTCCGTGGCCACGTCGATCTGGGCCGTGGCCATGGGGCGACAGCTCGGCCTGCCCAGGCAGGACCTGCGCACCCTGGCCGTCGGCGGCCTTCTCTTCGACATCGGCAAGCTGCAGGTACCGCCGGAACTCCTGCACAGCCCCGAGCGCCTCGAGGGCGACGATCTCGAGCAGGTGCGGGCCCACGTGCATCACGGCGCACAGTTCATTACCAGCAGCGGCACCCTCAACAACGACATCATCGCGATGGCCCTGCACCACCACGAGCGCCACGACGGCTCGGGCTACCCCGACGGCCTGAAGGGCGACGACATTCCGATCTTCGCCCGCATCGCCGGCATCGTGGACACCTACGACGCCCTCACCTCGGACCGCAGCTACGCGCGCGGCCAGTCGCCGTCGCAAGCCATCAAGTACCTTCACGACGTCCGGGATAGCGAATTCCAGGCCGAGTTCGTCGAGGAGTTCATCCAGGCCATCGGCATCTATCCTGCGGGTACGCTCGTCGAGCTGTCCTCCGGCGAGGTCGCGGTCGTAGTCTCCGAATACCGTACCCGCCGCCTGCGCCCCCGGGTCCTGCTGCTCCTCGACGGCGACAAGCAGCCACTGCAGGCGCCGCGTATGGTGGATCTCCTGGAGGTCACCGAAGACGCAAGCGGCAGGCCCCTGGAGATCCTCACCAGTCTCGCCCCCGGGGCCCACGGCATCGACCCCAGCCGTCTGGGCCTTTGACATGGCCGCGGTTCCCGCCATCGCGCGCGACGCCTTCCTCGACCGCCTCGAGCAGCTCGGGGCCGGAGCCGGCAGCCCGACCGTCGATCTCGGGCTGCTCCTCGTCGATATCACCAACCTGCGGGAGATCAACCACCGACACGCCTTCGCCATCGGCGACGCGGTGCTCGCGGAGACCGGGCGCCAGCTGGAGGAACTCGCGCCGGCCGAGGACACGGTGTTCCGCATTGCCTCGCATACCTTTGCGATTATCCTGCCGACGGTGACCCAGGCGGCCCTGCTCACGGTGGTCATTGGCCGCATGCGCACCGCCCTCGAGGAAGCCCTCGAACTCGACGGCTACCTGACCGCCGCCGAGTTCCTTATCGCCGTCGCCCTTAACCGGGCCGGCCGCCTGTCACCGCTGCTCACCCTGGCCCGGGCAGAGGAGCACCTGGCCGCGCTTCGGCGCGGCGACGGGCGGGAGCTCAGCGAGGTGCTCGCGGCAAGCGAAGCGCGCCCCGACGACCTGATCCGACCGTTCACGGAGGCCCTGCACGACAACGACTTCCTGCTCTACTACCAGCCGAAGGTCGCCATCGGCAGCGGGCAACTGGCCGGCGCGGAGGCGCTGCTTCGCTGGTACAACCCCGAGCGGGGCTGGATCTCGCCGGAGGTCACCGTGCAGATCGCCGAGGACATCCAGCGCAGCTTCGAGCTGACCAAGTGGGTGGTCCACGCCGCCGCGCGGCAGCACCGGGAGTGGGCCCGGCAGGGTCGGGACGTGCCGCTCTCCGTGAATATACCGGCCAGCCTCATCGATCGGCCGGATCTGCCGACCATGATCAACGGGGCCCTGAAGATCTGGGACATGCCACCGGCAAGAATGACCCTGGAAATCACCGAGCAGGCCTTCGTGCGGGACGCCGAGGCGGGGCTCGAGATCATGGCCCAGCTACGCGACCTCGGCTGCCGGATCGCCATCGACGACTTCGGCACCGGCTATTCGTCCCTGTCCTATTTCCGCGACATTCCCGCGTCAGAGCTCAAGGTGGATCGCTCTTTCGTGAGCCGGGTGCTGTTGTCCCGGGAAGACGAGGGGCTGGTCCGTACCATTGTCGAACTGGCGGGCATCTTCGGCATGCGGGTGGTCGCCGAGGGGCTGGAGGACGCCGACACGCTGGCCCGCCTCAGTGACCTGGGCTGCGATACCGTGCAGGGTTTCGGGATCTCGCGGCCGCTGGCCGCGGCCGATTTCTGTGCCTGGGCCGACGGCTGGGAGGGCAACGCCGCCCTGCAGCGCCTTCCCACCGCCGCCACCCCGGGCTGAAGCGGACGCGGGGAGCCCGCCACCGCTGCTCAGGCGGCGGGGGGCGGTTCCGGCGCCGGCGCCAGCCCGGCGAGAGCCTTGCTGGCGACTTCGTAGCCCAGCGCCACGAGTTCCTCCGCCCGGTCGAATTCGAAGAAGCCGCAGGCACTGCGGGGAACTTCCACGGTGAGGGTGGGCGCGTAGGTCGCGAGCTTCATGCGAGCGATCTGGCCCTGCATAGTATCGAAGGACTTTGAGAGCAGTTCCATGGCGCTCGGCTGGACCTCGGTCGGGGCATCGCCGTCGCCGAGCTGCTCGCGGAAGAACTGGGCGATGCGCTCCCGGTAGCCGTTCTCCTGACTCTCCTTGACCGCGGCCGCTTCTTTCCGGGGCGGCTTGCGGCCCCGCCGGCCGCCGAGGGCGTTCAGGTTGACGGCGATGGTCGCGTCCGTGGTGTCGGTGAGCGTCGGCGCGATGGGAATGGGGTTCACCAGTCCGCCGTCCACCAGCACCCGCCCCGCCTCGGTAACCGGCGTGAACACGCCCGGCGCGGCGCTGGAGGCGCGGATGGCGCGAAACAGCTCGCCGCGGTTGAGCCACACCTCGCGCTGGGCGTCGATGTCCGTGGCGACGGCAACGAAGCCCCGGTCCAGGTCCTCGATCTGGCGCTCACCGAGCAGCTCGCGCAGCACGTCGAAGACCCGCTCGCCCTTGAACAGGGCCTTGCGGGAAAAGGACACGTCGAGAAGGCGGACCACATCGCGGCGATCGAGGTGGAAAGCCCAGTCACTGTAGGTATCGAGCGCACCGGCGGCATACACCCCGCCGATGAGCGCCCCCATGGAGGTACCGGCGATATTGCGGATCGCATAGCCGCGCTCGAGGACCGCGCGAACAACACCGATATGCGCATGCCCGCGGGCGCCGCCGCTGCCGAGCACGAGGCTGACGCTCTGAATAGCTTTCACGGTTGTGACGGCTCCCTGACTTCCGGCCTCCAGTATCGGCAGCGACCGGGACGCGGGCAAGACATTGACGCTGGTGAGTCGAAACGGCTGCGGAAGTGTGGCTGGAAGCAGGTGCCTGCGCGCCGACGATCGGTGGGTCATCGCGAAAATGGTCGGTGTGGCAGGATTTGAACCTGCGACCCCTTCCTCCCGAAGGAAGTGCGCTACCAGGCTGCGCTACACACCGATGCTCGCGGGAGCGCGATCATAGCAGACCGGCGGCGTCTCGCCAACGCGTGGCGAGCGCGCCCCGGAGCGGGCTCAGCGATCCTCTGTCCACAGCTTGCCCACAGGAAAAAGCACTAGATATTGTGGGCGATATTAAGAAAAAGTCTAAATAAAGGATCAAAAACCTTGTCACACCCCCGCGGACTGACGCAGACTTGACGCTCAACGAGGCAGCGAACACGGCAGCGAACACAGCGGGGTATAGCGATATGGGAGAAGCAGTACAGGCATTCACGGCAGGTCCCGACATCGACGTCCAGCCGGCATCGGCGGATATCTGGGACAAGAAATACCGGCTCAAGGACCGGGCCGGCAACCCGGTCGACGCGGACATCCTCGACACCTACAAGCGCGTCGCCAGGGCCCTGGCCGGGGCGGAGCCGACGGACGAGAAGCAGAAGCAGTGGTTCCAGCGCTTTGTCTGGGCCCTGCAGAACGGCGCCCTGCCGGCGGGCCGGATCATCTCCAATGCCGGCGCCCAGGCCTACAAGCCGTCCACGTCGACTATCAACTGCACGGTGTCCGGCTCCATCGTCGACTCCATGGATGACATCCTCAACAAGAACCACGAGGCCGGCATGACGCTGAAGGCCGGCTGCGGCATCGGCTACGAATTCTCCACGCTGCGGCCGAAGGGCGCCTACGTGAGCGGCGCCGGCGCCTACACCTCCGGCCCCCTGTCCTTCATGGATATCTACGACAAGATGTGCTTCACCGTCTCCTCCGCCGGCGGCCGCCGCGGCGCGCAGATGGCGACCTTCGACATCAACCACCCGGACGTGCTCGACTTCATCCGCGCCAAGCGCGAGAACGGCCGCCTGCGCCAGTTCAACCTGAGCCTGCTCATCACCAGCGAGTTCATCCACGCGGTAAAGGCCGACGAGCCCTGGCACCTGTCCTTCCCGATGACCGAGAAGGAGGCAAGCGACGCGGAACTGGACCTGAAGGACCCGACGCAGGTCGTGTGGCGTCCCTTCCCGGTCACCCGGGACTACCTCCGCAACGAGCACGGCGAGGTCGCCTGCCGGGTCTACAAGACGCTGCCGGCGCGGCGCCTCTGGGACCTCATCATGTCCTCCACCTACGATTTTGCCGAGCCGGGCTTCATCCTGATCGACAAGGTCAACGAGATGAACAACAACTGGTGGGTCGAGAGCATCCGCGCTACGAATCCCTGCGTGACGGCCGACACCTGGGTGCAGACCGCGGCGGGCCCGCGCCAGGTAGCCGACCTGGTCGGCCAGCCCTTCCTGGCCCGCGTCGACGGTGTCGACCATGCCAGCGGCGACGAGGGCTTTTTCCGCACCGCCACGAAGGCTGTGGTGCGCCTGCAGACGCGCGAGGGGCACAGCCTGCGCCTGACCGCCGACCACCGGGTGCGCCGGGTCAGCGCCCTCACGCGCTGGCGCCGCGAGTCCGAGTGGTGCGCCGCCGGCGAGCTGCAGCCCGGCGACCAGGTCATCCTCAACGACCACCGGGTCACGGCGAGCTGGGCGGGCCGGTACAGCTTTGAAGAGGGCTACCTGACGGGCCTGCTCATCGGCGACGGCACCCTGAAGGCCGACAAGGCCGTCCTGTCAGTCTGGGCTCAGCCGCTGGCCGTCAACGACGGCTCCCGGCAGGATGGCGCCGAGGGCGTCATGGCCGCGGCCCTGGCCGCCGCCCGTACACTGCCTCACCGCGCCGATTTCACGGGCTGGCACAAGGTTGCCGGCCGCGACGAGTACCGGCTGGCAACCGCTGCCCTGCGCCAGCTCGCCACGGACCTGGGCATGGCGCCCGGCCGCAAGGCGATCACCGCGCAGGCCGAACGCGGTTCCAGCGACTTCCACCGCGGCCTGCTGCGCGGTCTCTTCGATGCCGATGGCTCCGTGCAGGGCACCCGGGCCAAAGGCATCAGCGTACGCCTGGCGCAGTCCGACCTCGCCACCCTCGAGGCCGCACAGCGCATGCTCCTGCGCCTCGGCATCAACAGCACGCTCTACCGCGACCGCCGCCCCGCCGGCCAGGCGGAGCTGCCCGACGGCCGGGGCGCCACCGCCGCCTACGCCACCCGCGCCCAGCACGAGCTGGTGATCAGCGGCGACAACCTCGCCGTCTTTGCAGAGCACGTCGGCTTTGCGGATACGGGCAAGCAGGCGCGCCTCGACGACGCCCTCGCAGGCTACCGCCGCCGCCGGAACCGTGAGCGTTTTGTGGCGACAGTGGCCAGCGTGACGGCCGATGGGGTCGAGGACGTCTACGATGTACAGGTACCGGGCATCAATACCTTCGACGCCAACGGTCTGCACGCGCACAACTGCGGCGAGCAGCCGCTCCCCCCCTATGGCTCCTGCCTCCTCGGCTCCGTCAACCTGACCAAGCTGGTGCTGGATCCGTTCACGGAAAAGGCCCGCTTCGACTGGGAGCGCTACCGCGAGGTGGTCGCGGTGTTCACGCGCATGCTCGACAATGTGGTCGAGATCAACGGCCTGCCCCTGACGGAGCAGCGCCACGAGATCGAGTACAAACGCCGCCACGGCATGGGCTTCCTCGGCCTCGGCTCCACGCTGACCATGCTCGGCATGCGCTATGGTGACGAAGACTCCGTGGCCTTCACGGAGCGGGTCGCCCGGGAGATGGCCGTCGCCGGCTGGGAGCAGGCCGTGGCGCTTACGGCAGAGAAGGGCCCGGCGCCGATCATGGAAGACGAGTTCGAGGTCACCCCGGCGATGATGGACGCGCGTCCGGAGATGGCCCGGGACGGCATCAAGATCGGCGACAAGGTGCCCGGCCGTCTGCTGCACGCCCGCTACAGCCGCTACATGCAGCGCGTGGCCGAGGTGGCACCGCAGCTGGTGGACAAGCTCGCCGAGAGCGGCGCGCGCTTCACCCACCACAGCTCCATCGCACCCACGGGGACCATCTCCCTGTCGCTGGCGAACAATGCGAGCAACGGCATCGAGCCGAGCTTCGCCCACCACTACGCGCGCAACGTGATCCGCGAAGGCCGCAAGACGAAAGAGAAGGTAGACGTGTTCTCCTTTGAGCTGCTCTCCTACCGGCAGTTGATCAACGGCAAGGCCATGCCCTACTCGGAGAAGGAGGACGAGCAGCTGCCGGGTTACTTCACCGTCGCCGACGACGTGACGCCCAAACAGCACGTGGACATTCAGGCCGCCGCGCAGAAGTGGGTGGACTCCTCGATTTCGAAGACGGCCAACGTCCCCACGGACTACCCTTTCGAGGACTTCAAGGACATCTATCTCTACGCCTACGAGAAGGGGCTGAAAGGCTGCACCACCTTCCGCTTCAACCCGGAGGCATTCCAGGGCGTACTGGTGAAAGACAAGGACCTGGAAAACACCACCTACGAATTCAAGCTCGAGGACGGCACGACCGTGGAGCTCAGGGGTAACGAGGAGGTGGAATACGACGGCGAGATGCACAGCGCCGCCAACCTGTTCGACGCCTTGAAAGAAGGCTACTACGGCAAGTTCTAAGCGCCGGGAGGGCGATCAGACAATGACTATCCGAATCGAAAAGAAAATCGTCGACTACCGGGTCCGCGAGCCACAGGTCGAGCAGCCCGCGGAAGACACCGTCGAGGCAGCGCAACCTGAAAGCAACCCCGAAAGCAACGTCGTGCACATGCACGAGGCCTTTGTGCGGCCGGACCGACTGGTAGGGTCAACCTACAAGGTCAAGACGCCGCTCTCCGAGCACGCCATGTACATCACCGTCAACGACGTGATCCTCAATGAGGGCACGGCGCACGAGAGCCGGCGTCCCTTCGAGGTGTTCATCAACTCCAAGAACATGGAGCACTTCCAGTGGGTGGTGGCGCTGACGCGACTCATCTCCGCCATCTTCCGCAAGGGGGGGGATGCCACCTTCCTGGTGGAGGAGCTGAAGGCGGTCTTCGACCCGCGGGGCGGCTACTTCAAGAAGGGCGGCGTCTTCATGCCCTCGATCGTGGCCGAGATCGGCCACGCCATCGAGGACCACATGAAGCACATCGGCCTCATCCACTCGGACCTCGACCGGCACCAGCAGGCCTACCTGGAGCAAAAGCGCATGGAAGCGCAGGGCCTGGATGCCGACGCAAAAAAGACTGAAGGCGCTGAGGCGGAGGACAACCCCTTCCCGCCCAGCGCCAGCCTGTGCATGAAGTGCCACACCAAGGCGGTCGTCCTCATGGACGGCTGCATGACCTGCCTGAATTGTGGGGATTCGAAGTGCGGGTAGCGGGCCGCTGACCGCGGGGCCGGTGCGCCCCGCAGGGGCCGGAGCGAGGCCGGCCCGTCTCCCTCTACCCGACCTGACGCCCTCCCCAGCCACTTCTCTCAGATCGCCACCAGGTGCCCCGGCGCGCCATGCGTTAACGCAGCCCCGGTACCGGGGCCGGTTCCGAATTAAAGGGCGAAGAGGGCTTCCGGCATCGCCATGAGGTTGTCAGCGCCGGACTCCAGGGCCGCCCGGTGCGCATCGGCGCGCGGCAGCAGGCGCTGGAAGTAGAAGCGTGCCGTGTGCAGCTTGCCCTCGTAGAAGTCCCGGTCGCCCTCGCCCGCGGCGAGCTTCGCCCGGGCCACCACGGCCATGCGGGCCCAGAAGTAGCCGAGGGTCACGTAGCCGGCGTACATGAGGTAGTCCACGGCGGCGGCCCCGGCCTCGTCGGCGTTGGCCATGGCCTTCTCACCCACGGCCAGAGACAGCGTCAGCCATTCATCCTTGTAGCGGGCCAGTGGCGCCATGAACTCCGCCAGGGCCGCGTCGTCGTGGGCGGCGGTGAACTCACCCACACCATCGGTAAAGGCGGTGAGCAGCTTGCCACCGGAGCCGAGCACCTTGCGGCCGAGGAGGTCCAGGGCCTGGATGCCCGTGGTGCCCTCATAGAGCATCGCGATGCGCGCGTCGCGGACGATCTGCTCCATGCCCCACTCGCGGATGAAGCCGTGGCCGCCGTAGATCTGCACGCCGTGGTTCGCCGCCTCGTAACCGGCCTCAGTCACAAAGGCCTTGGCAATGGGGGTGAGCAGGGCCATGAGGTCATCGGCCTGCTGCGCGCGCTCGGCGTCGCCGCGGTCGACCACGTCGCCGAGCTGGGCGAGGTAGTAGAGCATGGCGCGGCTGCCCTCGGCGATGGCCTTCTGGGTCAGCAGCATGCGGCGCACGTCCGGGTGCACGATGATCGCGTCCGCCGGGCCGTCGGGGTTCTTCGGGCCGGTGAGGCTGCGCATGGCCAGACGCTCCCGGGCGTAGCGGAGCGCGCCCTGGTAGGACAGCTCGGCGTGGGCCAGGCCCTGGATCGCGGTGCCGATGCGGGCGGTGTTCATAAAGGTGAACATCAGGTTGAGACCGCGGTTGGCCTCGCCGATGAGGTAGCCCTTTGCGCCGTCGAAGTTCATGACGCAGGTGGCCGACGCCTTGATGCCCATCTTTTTCTCGATGGAGGCGCAGTGCACGGCGTTGCGCTCGCCGGCGCTGCCGTCCGCGGCCACGTTGAACTTCGGCACCACGAACAGGGAGATGCCCCTGGTGCCCTCCGGGGCATCCGGCAGGCGGGCCAGCACGATATGAACGATATTCCCGGCCATGTCGTGCTCGCCGGCCGAGATGAAGATCTTGGTGCCGGTGATCGCGTAGCTGCCGTCGGCCTGCGGTTCGGCCCTGGTGCGCAGGAGGCCGAGATCCGAGCCGCACTGGGCTTCGGTGAGGCACATGGTGCCGGTCCACTCGCCGGCGACGAGCTTCGGCAGGTAGCGCGCCTTCTGCTCGTCACTGCCGTGGGACTCGAGGGTCTTGATGCAGCCGTGGGACAGGCCCGGGTACATGAGCCAGGACCAGTTGGCGGTGCCGACCATCTCGTTGATGGCGATACCGAGCATGTTGGGCATGCCCTGGCCGCCGAACTCGGGGTCGGCCGACAGGGAGGGCCAGCCGTTCGCCACGAACTGCCGGTAAGCATCGGCGAAACCGGCGGGGGTCTTCACGCCGTCCTCGGACCAGCTGCAGCCCTCCTCGTCACCGCTCTGGTTCAGGGGCGAGAGCACACCCTCGGCAAACTTCGCGCCCTCTTCGATGATCGCTGCCATGAGGTCCGGGGTGGCTTCCTCGTAGCCGGGCAGGGTCTCGTAGACGGCCCCGGAATCCAGCACCTCGTCGATGATGAAGCGAATATCGCGCAGGGGAGCCTTGTAGTCGGGCATAGTGTCATTCCTCCAGAGGGACGGCGGCGAGGCCGCGGGGTGGCGGGCACGGGGCGGCGGATCGCTACCGACCGGGTTCACCGGCGTATGTGTTCACCGTTTACATGAGACTTCATTATAGACGATATCCAGCGTAGCGGAAGGCCGCCAGCGTGCTTTTCAGGCTCATCGTGGATTGCCGGCGCGGCTGCGGTCGGGTGCCCCCCGTCTTGCCCGGTCAGGACGTTCAGCCCTCCCCCGGGCGACAACCCCCGGCGCTGGGCCAGGGTCACAAAAGGCGGAACGCGGGACAGGCGCCGGCGCCCGGAGCGCGGCAGACTGGGACCATGGTCGGCCGGGTCACAGATGCAGTGGCGGATGGTCGGCGCGCTGGCCGCGCCGTCGTCGACGGCCTCTTCCCGCAGCACTGTGCGCTGTGCGACCGCTTGAGCCACCGCGCCCTTGCCCTGTGCGCGGAGTGTGAAGACTCACTGACCTTCAACCTCAAGGGCTGCGCGCGCTGTGCCCTGCCGGATACCCCGACGGGCGGCGCGCCCTGCCCCGCCTGCCGCGGCGGGCTGGCCGTGGACCGGGTGATCGCACCGCTGGCCTACGACGCCACCCTGGCCACGCTGCTGGCCCGCTGGAAGTATCAGCGCGAGGTCGCGCTCAGCGCCCTCTTCGCCGACCTCTGGTGCCGGCACGCCGCGCCCCCGGTCCGGCCGGACCTCGTCCTGCCCGTCCCCCTGCACTGGCGCCGCCTCTGGTGGCGGGGCTTCAACCAGAGCGAACGGCTGGCAACGGCCATAGTGGCCGGGAACCCGGCGCTGGCGGGCACAGAGATCGACCGGCGACGGCTGCGGCGGCACCGATCCACAGATGCACAGGCGCAGCTCGGCCAGCGCGAGCGCGCCGGCAACGTCGCCGGCGCCTTTACTACCCGGGGGCCCTGTGACAACCTCCACATCGCCGTGGTTGACGACGTCTGCACCACCGGTGCCACCGGCGACGCCGTGGCCCGGGCCCTGAAGGCCGCCGGTGCCCGGCGGGTAGACCTCTGGTGCATCGCCCGCGCGCCGGCCACGACC
>CAYFVG010000028.1:14705-15980 GCA_964346365.1 uncultured Alteromonadaceae bacterium | reverse complement strand
TGGTGGAAAACCACGGCGGTCCCATCAGCAACTACGGCGAGCGCTTCTCCCCGGAGATTCAGCTTTACGCGGCTGCCGGGTACGTGGTCTTCTACCCCAATCCCCGCGGCAGCACCGGCTACGGTGAAGAGTTCGCCAATCTCCTGTACCACAACTACCCGGGGGAGGATTACGACGACATCATGAGCGGCGTGGACGCCGTGATCGCCCGGGGCTACATCGACCCGGACGAGCTTTACGTCACCGGCGGCAGCGCCGGCGGCATCATGAGCGCCTGGATGATCGGCAAGAGCGACCGCTTCAAGAGCGCGGCGGTGATCAAGCCGGTAATGAACTGGTACAGCAAGACGCTGAACGCCGACAACTGGTTCTGGTACTACCACACCCGCTACCCGGGCACTCCCTGGACCAACCCCGACGACTACCTGAAGTTCTCACCCATCTCCCTGGTCGGCAACGTCAACACGCCGACGCTGGTGATGGTCGGCCTCGACGACCTGCGCACCCCGCCCTCCCAGGCCAAGCAGCTGTACCACGCCCTCAAGTACCGCAAGGTACCGACGGTGCTGGTGGAATTGCCCGGCGCCTCGCACAACATCGCCAAGCGGCCGAGCCAGCTGGTGCAGAAGGTGGGGCATATCCTGGCGTGGTTCGAGCGCGAGCACGCCGAAGCACAAGCCTCGCCGTGACCCGGCTGACCCGCGCCGGGCACCGTGCGGCCATCGAGACCCTGGCGGCGGAGGACGCAGACCTCGCCGCCATCGTCGCACGCCACGGCCCGCCGACCTTCCGCACCCGGCCGGCGGGCTTCCCTACCCTGCTGTACATCATCCTCGAACAGCAGGTCTCGCTGGCCTCGGCAAAAGCCACCTACGACAAGGTGCTCGCTCTGGTCGAGACCCTCACGCCGGCGACCTACCTCGCGCTAGGCGACGACACCCTGCGCGCGGCGGGCCTCAGCCGGCAGAAGCTGCGCTACACCCGCCTGGTGGCAGAGGCCATTGAGGCCGGCGCCCTGCCCATCGACCGCCTGCAGCGCAAGACCGATGACGAGGTGCGGACGCTGCTCACGGCCATCACCGGCGTCGGCCGATGGACGGCGGACTGCTACCTGATGCTCGCCCTCAGGCGCCCGGACCTCTGGCCCGTGGGCGACCTGGCGCTGGTGAAGGCGGTGCAGGCGGTGAAAGGCTTAGCGGAACGGCCGGGCGTCGACCGGCTGGAGGCCCTGGGAGAGCGCTACCGGCCGTACCGGAGCGTGGCGACGCAGTTGTA
>CAYFVG010000028.1:12659-14605 GCA_964346365.1 uncultured Alteromonadaceae bacterium | reverse complement strand
GGTGTTTCCAGTCCTTCTCGAAGCGATTCACGCATACCCGGCACTGACAGCAGAAACAGCGTCTCCTGTATAGCTGCCCAGTCCTCCTCTCCCACCAGCACCGCGCTGTTGCGCCTGCCGGAGATAACGATGGGCTTATGAGACTCGGCCGCTTCGTCGATGAGCCGGTACAGCTTGCTGCGTGCTTCGGTCGCGCTGATGTCAGTCATGATGGGCACCCTCCGGAGTTGGCGACCCTAGTTTGGGCCAACGAATTCGTACGTCAACACGTACGCAGAATCAAGGCGCGCAAGGCGGATCGGTTTTTGGTGTCTCGTAACGAGTCACCACGAAAGAGGCCCGCATTAACCTCCGAGGAGGTCGGCAACCGCCGCCTGCCCCATTCGGTCGAAATCTTCGGGGACGGTGAACTCTCCGGCGAGGAAGCCCAGACG
The DNA here is from genome assembly GCA_964346365.1 of uncultured Alteromonadaceae bacterium. Classification (GTDB taxonomy): domain Bacteria; phylum Pseudomonadota; class Gammaproteobacteria; order Pseudomonadales; family Halieaceae; genus Pseudohaliea. Next base: position 14,171 of record CAYFVG010000028.1, on the reverse strand, counting down.
CCTCAGCTCCGCGGGTGCCGCGGTGTCAATGGAAGTCACGCACGCAACGGGCTTGCCTGCCTTGGCAATCAGGAACTGCTCTCCCTTGGTGACCTTGTCCACCAATTCGGACAGACGCGTCCTGGCCTCATGCAGGTCGATTATCTCCATGACACGCATCCTCGCTCAGTCCTGTATCGGTAGTCCACATAAGACGTTCATGCAGAGAAAATCGTCACGAAACCCACAGTGTCCCCGCCCGCTGCACCAGTGCCTGAACCGCCAGGCCCAGGTCCATCGGCTCCCCCTGCCAGCGCGGCGGCAGTGTGCCCGCATCGATCGCGAGCCCCGCTTCCGCGTGGGCCGCAGGCAGGGCGAGAACGTTTCCGCGGAAACGTGTATCGGGACCCGGCGGCACCGAGGTGCCATTGGAATCACGGAACCGCTTTTCCCCTGACGGCGACAGCGTCACCTCATAACCGCCCTCGTGCACGAGACGATGGTGGTGACGACAGAGGAGCACGAGGTTGTCTAGCTTTGTCTCACCCCCGTCAGCCCAGTGCACCACGTGGTGGGCATCGACATGATGCCGCGTGGTACAGCCGGGGAAGGTGCAACCGCCGTCGCGGTGCTTCAGGGCGCGCCGCAGCGCCGGCGTGATGTTGCGGGAGCGCCGGCCAATATTCAGCGCCTGGCCGCGATCGTTTTCCAGCCATTGCACCACACCGCAGTCGCAGGCGGCGCGGCGGGACGTTTCCGCGGAAATGTCTTCCTCCGTTACTGCGGCAGCTTCCAGCGCCTCGACGCGCGTGTGCACGTGCACCGTGTAGCGATCACCGCCACTGCTGTCGCCGTCACCGTTGGTAAGATAGCTGTCGGCCATGCGCTCGAGAGCGTCAGCACGGCGCATGGTACCGTTGACCGTGTCATCCCGGGGCAGCTCTTCCTCGGCTGCTTCCAGCGCTCGCAGCAGGCGCTCGCCCTGCTCAGGCGCAAGGCGGGCCCGGATGACGTAGGAGCCGTCACTTTCCACGTACCAGGACAGCTTCCGCTGGGCGAGCTGTTCCTGCGCCTCCTCGCGGCTCATGCGCCGCATGGCCGAGACCAGCCGCTCTACATGGGCCGCGGTGCCATGGTGGGCGATCATGAGGTAATAGTCCTCGTTCTCAGGCGTAGCCACGCGGGTGATGGCCCGCACCTTAGAATAGCTGATGCGTCCCTCGCGGAAGGCGGCACTGGTCTGCGGCAACTCCGCCAGGGCATGCGCCACCCGCACCTTCTCGCGGGCGGCGCCGAGGCCGATGCCGCACTTCCAGTTGAGCCAGTGCGCGCAGGACTTCGTAGCACCGCAGTTCCATCCGGCCCGGAGATCATATTCGCGAATGAGCACAAGCAGGCGCCAGGTGGCTGCGCTGATATGCGCGGCAAGCTCGGTGATCTGGTCTTCCAGGGTGTTGAGGGGTATATGGAAGATAGAGGCATTCATGGGCAGGCCCTCGGAGAGATACTGTACATACAACCAGTATCTTGCCG
>CAYFVG010000028.1:0-12559 GCA_964346365.1 uncultured Alteromonadaceae bacterium | reverse complement strand
TTCGAGGATTGCGACTATCGCTGGCAAACCGCACTTGCCACGCCGACCGCCCTGAGCCTTGCGGCGGACGAGCCGCCAGACTAGGCGGGTTAGTGGCCGTGTAGGCTAAATGGCTTCTTGCCTGAACTGCCTCAAGCTTTGGGCAGGCAGCGGATTTCGTAAGCGCCAGATGATCGGCCTTGCCCCCTCCTCATCAGCCCGACCTGCCACATGAACAGGGCCACCAGCATGCGCCCAAGCCGGCCGTTACCGTCCAGGAATGGGTAAAGTGTCTCGAATTGCGCATACAGAATACTCAGATGAAACAGCCGATCTGGCGCATCAGAATAGGCATAGCGCTCCCAGGCGCCCATGGGATCCGGCAGCTTCTCGGCCGAGGTGGGGACGAAGCGCGCCTGCTCAACGCTGCAGCCAGCGGGTCCGATCCAGTTGGGAACGCGGCGATACGCGCCCGGCGACTTGGCATGCCCTCTCACCCCGTAGAGCAGCACCTTGTGCGCCTCGAGGATGACGCGCTGGGAAAGCGGCAGCGTCTGCAGCATCGTCTCAGCCTGGCGCACAGCAGCGGGATGAGCCGGGGCCCGTCGAGCTGCTCGGGCGGGAAGTCACCCAGGTGATAGCGAACGGTAATGGCCATCAGCTCTCCATGGTAGTCGGCACCGGCCACAGCTGATGCAGGTCAGGTGTGGGTGATCGCTAGAACCCGAGTCAGAGTCCTTACGCTGGCTCTCAAGCCGGTCCTTCGCAGCAAGACGGCGAAGTGAGCCAGACATGGGACTGGCGAGAGGAGCGGCAACAACAGCATGATTCTCGCCGCCATCGAATGCGGCGAAAACAGCCTATCCCCAGCCCCTCGAACTCGGGTCGATATCGCCCACCGGGCTCCAGAGGCAGGCCTGGAGAAGGTTGCAGCTGCGGGGGTAGTCCGGCTCCATTTATTTTCATTGTCTTTTAAGCACCGCGCAGACCGTCGACGGCGCCACGCAAGACGTCCCAGAGGAACGCGAGCGCGAGCCAGGCAAGCCACAGTGCCCAGGTCGCCAAACGCAGCGCCAGCAGGACCAATGCAATGCCGGCCTGCAGCCCCATAGACGCCAGCTGCGCCGCCACTGCGTTCTCCCCGCGCACCTGCACGCCGGCGACCTTGAAGGACGAAGACTGCCGCTTCAGCACGTTGAGCCTCCCGGCGCCGGTCTTCACCGACGCGCTGCTACCGCTCTTCGAGGCATTCAGCGCAAAGGGACCGCTGCGCCAGCGGCCGATGAACTGCGTGCGGCCGTTCTGCCATGCTAAGCGGGCGCCGCGCGCCAGGCGAGCGGACAGGCGCAGGCCTTTTGCAGAGTTGACGGTGGCGCCCAGGGGGTCTGCACGGGCCTCAGCGCGCACCGCTGCGCCACCGGTGCGCGACCCACGGGTATGCTTTCCGCGGTGCTCGACGCGGACCTGGCGACCCTCTTCATCTTTCTCACCGAGGCCGAACATCGTCTGCCCTGGCCGGCTCAATCGTCTCCGATGATGCGCACCCCATCACCGAAGGAGTTGATAGTCGTCGGCCTGGGCGATGACCGGGAGCGCGCCGGCGGCGAGTATGATAAGAAGTCTGCGAAACATAGGGCGACCTTGTTCCTGGCGGTTTCGTGCTTAGCGTAGCTGGCAGGATTCCTGTGTAAATGCTGTACGAGTTTATACGTCGCATTTTCACGCAGGTTTTTTAATGTCGAAGAGCAGCGGGTGTTTCCGCCTCGGTGAGAGCTGCTCGGGTCGAAGTCGTGGCGCGTCGCCTCCCTGGCAGGGGCGACAATTATTGCAGTATTGTTAGAGCGCTCAGGAAAGACGGCGGTCGAGGCTGGCGAAGTGATGCAGGGCAATGCTGCCAGGACGTACAAAGCTGGCGTCAAAATCGCTTTCGGCACCGATAGCGCCGCGTCCCCGCACGGCGCCAGCGCCCGCGGGGCGGTACGCATGAACCAGGCCGGGATGAGTGAGATGAGTGTTTTAAGCTGTAACCGTCGCTCGGGCAGGCGCTGACTTGCTGCGACGATCACTGCCCCTGCTACTGGCTCTGCTTTTCTCTACGGCACAGGCAGATGAGCGGCTGCTCGATCTCGCGGCCGGCACAGACGTCTCACCGCAACTCAGCGGTCTGCAGCTGAGCCTGATGCGCAGCGGCAAAGCCACCGACAGCTTCGCCTTCGGTTTCGCACAGCACCCGGGCGATGAGCCGATTGCTCTCCGCCGGGACCACAAAGTCCGCGTCGCATCGATTTCCAAACTGGTCGTAGCCATCGGGGTAATGCGTCTGGTCGAGGCCGGCACGCTCGATCTGGATACCGATGTATCGCAGGTCCTCGGCTGGCCCCTGCGTAACCCGGCCTTCCCCGACACGCCCATTAGCGCGCGGCAACTGCTGTCGCATACTTCTTCGATTCGCGATGCCTCTGCCTACTTCATTGCGGCAGGCGCCGGTGAACTCCGCGACTTCTTTACCCCCGGCTCCCGCTACTGGGACGCCGGCGCCCACTTCGCCGATAAGGCAGATCAGGCACCCGGTAGCTACTTCGAGTATGCCAACCTGAATTTCGGTATTCTAGCGACGCTCATCGAGGTCCTTACCAACGAGCGCTTTGATCGCTACATGTCCCGGCAGGTACTTGAGCCCATGGGCCTCACGGCAAGCTTTAATCCTTGTGACATCCCCGATCCACAGCGCGCTGCGGCTTTTCGCAAACGCGCGGCAGACGCGACACGCTGGAACCCTCAGGGGCCCTGGGTTGCCCAGGTCGACGCCGGTGCACCCCGCTGTTTTTACGGCATGCAGGATAGCGCTCATCGCAGGGAGTTTTTGCGGAACTATACGCCTGGCAGCAACGCGACACTGTTTTCGCCCCAGGGCGGCCTGCGCGCCAGCGCCGACGATCTGCTCAGGGTACTGCAGATGCTCGCCGCAGGCGGGGAGATCAACGGTCATCGCATTTTGTCAGCCGAATCCGTAGCAGAGATGATCGCGCCCGCATGGACGCTCAACAGCGAGGGGAACAATGGGCTTAGCGCGGGCGAAGGTGAGCCCGGAGGCCCAAGCGACGGCTTGATGAGCAGCTATGGCCTGTCCGTACACCGCGTTGATCTGCGAGCCTGGGGCTTCGGCCGGGGACCTGCGCTGGTCCTCGGCCACCTCGGCGAAGCCTATGGCGTACTCAGTCTTGCGCTGTTCGACCCGGAAACCGGTGACGGCATTGTCAGCATCGTCACCGGTACCGGCGACGATCCGTCGGCAGCACCGTCGGGGCACAGCCCCCTGTACCGCGTGGAAGAGGAAATCCTGGCGTGGTGGCTAGGTCGTTAGTTTGATGCATCGGCTCCGTCCTCCCGATCGCACGGTTCCACCGCTGCGCACATTGCCCAGTTACATGCGGCGTGCTTACGGTGGGGAAATGTTGATGTACGTGAATAAGGTAACGAGCCTGCCATTTCGACTAATGTCCATTTCCGCCAGCAAACAGCGCCGCCTGGCAGTCGCAGGGCTATCCCTGGCCGGGGTCGCCTTGATGGGAACGCCCGCGGACCTGCGCGCCCAGACCGGGAGCAGCGAGAACGGCCCCGCTGCGCGTAAGCTGGAGAACGTCATTGTGACCGGCACACGTCTGCGTGCGGATATTTCCGATGGCGCCTACGGACTGACGACGATCGGACGACTTGAGCTCGAATTATCGGGACAGCGTTTCCTCGGCGAGTTCCTGCAGCAGGCGCCGTTCATGGCCGGATCGCCCCTGAACACCAGCACCGGCGCACGCGGAGAGGGCGGCGGACTGTCTCGGGGCATCGCCTCCGTCGAACTGCGCGGGCTCGGCCCGGAACGCACACTGGTGCTGGTCAACGGTCGCCGGATGGTGCCCGGGGGCAGCGGGGGCAGCGGCATTGTCGACCTCAACATGCTGCCCATGGTCATGGTCGAGCGCGTGGAAATCTTCAAGTCCGGCGCCTCGGTGGAATATGGCGCTGATGCGGTCGCCGGCGTCGTCAACATCATCACTCGCGAGCGCACGGACGGACTGGAGGTGAACGTACAGGGCACGGGCACTCGCCGCGGCGACGGCGAGGCAGCGCAGCTCAGCCTCGCCTATGGACAGCAGCGGGATCGCTGGCAGTTCATGCTGGGCGCCGAGTATGTTGATCAACAGTCGGTCAGCAAGGGAGACCGCAGCTTCTCCGAGCGCCGGCTGACCTTCACCGGCCCGAACAACACGCCGACGTTTGATGGCAGCTCTGCGCCGCCGCAGGGACGCTTCAACACCAGCCTTGGCAAGCTGACGCTGATCGACGGCGCCGATGGCGACAGCATCAACGACTTCCGGCCCTGGATCGGCGACAACGCGGCCCCCGACACCGACCGCTATAATTTCAACCCCTTCGAGGATCTGCAGCAGCCTTCCGAGCGCCTGTCACTGTTTGCGCAGGGGCGCTTCAGCGTCACCCCGGCCTTCGATGTGTTCGCCGAGACGTTCTACCACCAGCGCGACTCCCGCACCCGGCTCGCGCCGCTGCCTTTTTTCACCAACCGCGAAGAGGATGTGGATGTCAGCGCCGACAACCTGTTCAATCCTTTCGGCGAAAGGCTCACCGACGTGCGGCGTCGGCTGATTGAGGGCGGTCCCCGCGATTTCGTGCAGGATAACCAGGCATGGCGTTTCGTGCTGGGCGCGGACGGAACGCTGAATGGCTGGCTCTGGGACGTCAGCCTGACCCGTGGCCGCAACACCATTGATCAGCTGCAGACCGGTGACCTGCTGGATTCCCGACTGCGTGCCGCCCTGGGGCCATCCTTCCGCAGTGGCACCGGCAATGCGGTTTGCGGGACACCGGCCGCACCGATCGCCGATTGCGTGCCCCTGAACCTGTTCGGTGGCCTCGGCAGCATCACGCCGGAAATGCTCGCCTATGCCGGTACTGATCTGCGCGACAGTGGCTTCAATGAGCAGACAGTTGCCAGCGCCAACCTGGCCGGCGAACTCCTCGCTCTGCCGGCGGGCGTGTTACAGGTGGCCGTGGGTTTCGAGTATCGAGAAGAGGACGCTGCAGATGTGCCCGACCCGCAGACGGTTCTCGGCAACACCAGTGGCAGCGCCCGCGCGATAACTCGCGGCGGCTTCGACAGCAATGAAGCTTACCTTGAGCTCGGTATACCGCTGCTCGCGGATGCACCGTGGGCTCAATCGGTAGCGGTGGATGTGGGCACTCGCTGGGTGGATTTCTCCAACTTCGGCACAGAAGTCGTATCCGAGGCGGGGCTGTACTGGACGATGACCGATGCTGTGCGCCTGCGCGCAGCCTGGTCCGAGGCATTTCGCGCGCCAAACGTGGGTGAACTGTTTGGCGGTTTCAGCCAGGCCAATCCGATCGTTCTTGATCCCTGCGCTGATTTTTCCCGCCTGACGCCACTGCAAATTGATCGCTGCGTGGTTCAGGGCGTTCCCGGCGATGGCAGCTTCCGCCAGAGCGGCGAGGAGACCCCCGAGCTGTCTGGCGGCAACCGCAACCTGAGCCCGGAGCAGGCGGAAGTCACTACCATGGGCGTCACCTGGACGCCGCCGTCACTGCCTGAGCTGCAACTCAGCCTGGATTTCTATGACATGGAAATCGACGCCGGTATCGCCGGTCTCGGGGCCAATACGATTCTCGAGCAGTGCCTCGCGACTGGCGCCGAGGCCTTCTGCGCCCGCATCAATCGCGAGCTCAGCGGGCGTATCGTGGACGTACAGGCGCAGCTGCAGAACCTCGCGTCGGAGACGGCCCGGGGGCTTGACCTCGACCTCCAGTACCGACACCCCGGTCTGGGTGGCAACGTCAGCCACCGACTGATGATCAGCCGGGTGCTGGACCGGGAGCTGGTCGCTTTTCCCGGAGCCGCCCCCTTCGCCGGGGCCGGCGGGTTCGACCGCGACAACTTCGGTGCCATCCCGGAATGGCAGGGCAATTATCGCCTCGACTGGCGCACAGGTGCCTGGACAGCCGGTTACGAGGCGCAGTGGATCGGCGCCATCGAGGAGAGCGGCGGCGAGGTATTCCCGGGCACGGCAAATCGCATAAGCGACGTCGTTTATCACGATGTCACCGTGGGCTATGAGCTGCCAACGCGCACCTCGCTGGTATTCGGCATCGACAACCTGCTGGATGATCAGCCGCCTTTACTGGTCAATGCGGACGAGGGCAACACCGATGTCTCGACTTACCGCCTGCTCGGTACGACCTTCTGGCTACGCCTGACACACCGATTGCTCTGACGTTGTCATTGCCCAGCCTGTGGCGACGAAATGCTGATGAAGCGGCTTGCGGTCACACTCATACAAAGCACTCTGGGTTCCGGCGGAATTGTCTCGCCGGTCAGGTGTCTTTGCACTTGGGTCGCGACGGTGCCGTGTCAGTTGGTAACGCCGGGCACGCCGAGGAAGGTACCGTCTTCTGCCCGCTCCACCGGCAGCACCTCGAGCACCGCCACCGGCCTGATACCGCCGAGGATGTGCGGGAACAGCTCGTCGTCGGAGCCCTCGAATTCGGGAGCGATGTCGCCCACCGGGGCAGTGCCCTCCCAGATGACCTCCACGCCGGTGTCTGCCAGGCTCTCCTCGGTCATGCGCAGGCAGTACCACTGCCCATCCACGTCCCGGTAGAAGTGGTTGGCCACGTTCATGAGCGCCGCCGGGTTCGCCGTGGCGTGCGTGAACCCGTCGGCGTCGTAGGTAGGTGGGTAGTAGGTGCCGTCGCTGTCGACCACCGGTTCCCAGAGACGGGCCTGGACGAGGTGGTAGACGTAGGGATAGTCGGGACGCATGGGTGTCTCCTCGGCGGTGGCGTAGAAGGCGGTCAGGACGGCGAAGATCATGGTGAGGGCTCGCACGGGGTTAGGCTCCTTGGCTCTTGGGCATCGTTGGGTTGAGGGTGGGGCCAGCTGCTACCAAGCCTTTTCCAGAATCAGCCCGAACTGCGGGAAGGGGCTGGCGTCCTCGTCGATCTGTGCCCCGCTGATCGGGTTGAATTCGAGTGGTGAACCGCGGTCGGCGCCGTAGACGTTGATGACGTCGAGGAACAGCACCAGGTCCATGCCGGCCACGCGGCGCCGGTAGTCCACGCGCACGTTGAGGGACTGGTAGTCACCCAGGGTGGTGGCGTTGACTTCGGCGATCTCCTTGGATGCGCGAGTCAGGCCGGATCCCGGCGATAGTACGTCGCGGTGAATGACGAAGCGGTCTCCCGGGCGGCCGCTGCCCCACTTCCAGCGCGCGGCGAGCTGCAGCCGGTCGGTCACTTCCCAGCGCGCGCCGAGGGTGGCGAAGTGCTCGCGGCTGAAGTCTGGCGTGTAGCTGCCGCGGCCGTCGTTATCGTCCTGGCTGCCGTCGTTCCAGCTGTAGGTGAAGTCGGCCGACCAGCCCTTGCCGAAGGCGCGCTGCAGCACCAGGTCGATGCCCCTGTTCGTGCCCTCCCCGGCGTTCAGTGCCACGCCGGTGGCCCGGCTCTGGTCCACTACCAGATCGTCAAGCTGCTGGTAGTAGGCCTCTACCATCACGTTCCAGCTGTCACCCAGGTCGTAGTCGACACCCAGGCTGAGGTGGGCAATCTCCTCATTGGCCAGGTCGAAATTCACCGGGTCCGCTGCGCGGGTGAGGAAGCGCGGCGACTCGTAGAAGAGGCCGCTGCTTAAGGAAAAGCGCAGCGTCGGTGATGCCGTGTAGCTCGCGGCGAAGCGCGGGGCGACGTACGTCTCTGCCGAGAAGTCGTCGCGGTCCACACGCAAACCCGGACGAAACTCCAGGGGGCCCAGCTCGAACACCTGCTCCGCATAGGCGGCCACGTTGGTGCCCGTCTTCGCGAAGCTGGCCTCGATGAACGCGGGCTGCCAGACGATGTACTGCTGCCCCGGGGGTCGCGGGTCGTCGCTCTCGTATACGTAGCGGTTCCAGGGCCCGTCGAGCCGCGTCTCGAAGTCGGCGTCCCGGTGCACCACGCGGAGGCCGGCGGCGAACTCGCCGAAGCGGTTGAAGGTGGTGAAGTCGCTGCGCCAGCCGATCTCCTCTTCCTTCTCGAGGATCGAGAAGATGCCCTCGCGCACCGGGATGGCCGCCGCATCCGCCCCCGGGGCCAGGAGGTCCGGAAAGGCCTCGCCCTGGGTGGAGTCCTTGTCGCTGCTGCGCAGGTAAAGGCGGTTGCTCCACTCGCCGCTGTCGCCGACGCGGCGGCGCCAGCTGACGCCGACGAGCGAGAGGTCCTGCTCTGCGCGGATCAGGGAAGTATCCTCGAAGTCCTCGTCCTCGGCGACGTTGCCGAGGTCGCGGCTGAAGTCCTCCGGTGCGTGGATGAGCAGGAAGGATAGCTCGTCGCGCTCGCTGAGCTCGGTGCTGGTCTTCAGGATGATGTCGGTGACCTTCGGCGTGCCGATATCCTCCTGGCCGATGAGTTCGAACAGGTTGCCGAAGTCGAAGCGTCGCGCCGTGAAGAATACAGAAGTATCGTCATCGAAGCCCGAGGGCCCGTCGTAGGTGAACTCGGCGCCGGCAACATCCAGGCGCAGGCTGGTGACGGGCGTCAGCCCGCCCTCGGCGAGCTCCAGGCGCAGAAGCGACCCGGCGCGACCGCCGTAGGCCGCGCCCCAGCCGCCGGGGGAGAACTCGGCGCCGGCCACGGAGTTGGGCGCAAAGATCGAGAAGCGGCCACCGCCGACAATGTCGTCTTCCTCGCCGATGGTCTGGTCGAAGTGCACGACCTTGTCGAGGGGGAACTCGTCGACGAGGATGAGGTTGTTGCGCGGGCCGCGGCCGCGCACCGTGAAGCCGGCGAAGGCGCCGTCGGAGGCGAGGCCGGGCAGGCCGTCCAGGGCGCGCATGACGTCGGAGCCGGCACCGACGGCGTTGCGCAGCTCGTCGCGGTTGCGAAAACTGCTGCTGACCCCGGCCAGGGTATCTGCCTGGCGCGCCCGGGCGACGACCAGCACTTCCTCGAGCACCGGGCTGGCGGCCCGGGCGACCTCGGGCAGCTGCAGCTCCAGCGAGGATACACGCCCGGCGATCACCCGGAACACGGGCTCCTCGACCACGGCCCGGCCCGCGGCCCGGGCTTCGACGCGATAGAAACCTTCCTCCAGCGCCTCGAAACGCACCGCGCCGCCGGCCCCCGAGCGCGCTGCGGACGCCTGACCGTCGCGGTCGGTCACGACGACACGCACAGCGTCCAGCGCGCGGCCGGACCGCGCATCCACGGTGGTCACGATCAGAGAGCCGGGCTCCGCCTGGGCGAGGGCCGACAACAGCAGGGCGAGCAGGCCCGGGATAACACGCGCCTTCATGCGGTAGCCGCCTTCATCGCACAAGCGCGTTCATAGAGGATGGTTCCAGTTTTTTATTTACTCCAGCCGGAAGGTCAGGCCGGCGTGTGCCTCGAGGCGCTTGATCAGCTTCTGCCCGAGGGCCGGCGCCGGCGTGTAGATACCGCCCGGCAGGTCGGCGCACGCCGTGACCAGGCACACGGCGCTCTCGCTGATCATCTTCGAGGTGGAGCCGTAGCCCGGGTCCATGTCGCCGCTGACCGAGGCCCGGATTTCCCGGCCATCGGCGGCGGTGCCCACGAAGAGCACATCGTAGTTGCCGGCCTCGCGGGACGCTTTCGACGGGCCCTCACCGGGCTTGGGGGCGTTGTCGCCACCCAGGAGATCGACGCTGGCGATGTGCTCGGCCGCGGCCTTGCCCTGCTCGCCGGGGCCCGTGAGCATCATCTCGTCGTAGCGGAAGTCCTCGCCGTAGGGGTGGCCGAGGAGCGCGTTGGAGCGATGGATGTTCTTGCTGTTGATGGTCGCCATGATGAACGGTGCCACCCACTGGCCGAGGACCTCGTCCTCGTAGGGCTTGTTGTCCGCCGGTTGCTCGGGGCCCTTGAAGCCCTCGGTGAGACAGAACGGGTCGATCAGCGCGTTCAGTAGCTCCGGCTCCCTTTTGATCGCTGCCATGGTCGCGCCGAGGGACGCGGCGGTGCCGCCGGAGAACTCGCCGTTCATGGCCCGCACCCGGCCGCGCACCCGGGGGCAGGTGGCGCCGAGCTTCTCCTGCGCCGCATCCTGCAGGTACTTCACACCCAGGTCGAAGGGGATGGAGTCGAAGCCACAACTGAAGACGATGCGCGCGCCGCTGGCCGTCGCCGCGGCCTGGTGCGCGACGATCATGTCGCGCATCCACAGCGGCTCGCCGCAGAGATCCACATAATCCGTACCCTGCGCCGCGCAGGCGGCGACCAGGTCGCTGCCGTAGAGCTGGTAGGGACCCACGGTGCTGATGATGCAGCGCGCGCGGCCGGCCATCGCCGCCAGGGACGATGGATCGTCGGCATCGGCGGTCACCAGCGGCGTGTCCGCCGGCGCGCCGAGCTCGTCGCGCACCGCGGCGAGCTTGTCGGCGTTGCGCCCGGCCATGGCCCAGCGGAGGCCGTGCCCCTGCTGCTGCGCGAGGTACTCGGCGACGAGGCGGCCGGTAAAGCCCGTGGCACCGTAAATAACGATATCGAAGTCCCGTTGCTGTTCCATCTGGTGGTTCCTCCTGAAGGGGCGAGTATTGTGACAGCCCCTGCCCCCGCAGTGCCACTTCTGGCACCATTACGAGCGTTCATAACAACAACAGGAAACTGCCCCATGGCAACCGTTTCGCTGCGCCGCCGAGGCGCCCGCTCCCGTGTCGGCCTGTGCGCCGCCGCCCTCGTCGCCGCTGCCCAGTTGGCGGCCCAGCCCGCCGACACCGTGTATCACGGCGGCACGATCCTCACCATCGATGACGACCAGCCCACCGCCGAGGCCGTGGCGGTAAGCGACGGGCACATCCTCGCCGTGGGTCCGGAAGAAACGGTCCTGGCGCTGGCCGGCGACGACACGCGCCGGGTGGACCTCGATGGCGGGACCCTGCTTCCGGGTTTTGTCGACTCCCACGGCCACGCCTTCGCCATCGGCCTGCAGGCGAGCACCGCCAACCTGCTGCCGCCCCCCGATGGCGAGGGGGCAACTGTTCCCGCGCTACAGGGCCTCATCCGGGACTGGGCCGATGCGAACGCGGCGCGGGTGAAGCGTATTGGCTGGCTTGTCGGCTTCGGCTACGACGACTCGCAGCTCGCGGAGCGGCGCCACCCCACCCGCGCCGAGCTCGATGCGATCTCCACGGACCTGCCGGTGCTGATCATCCACCAATCCGGGCACCTCGGCGTGGCCAACAGCAAGGCCCTCGAGATCGCCGGCGTCAGCGCGGACAGCCCCGATCCACCCGGCGGCGTGTTCCGCCGCGAGGCGGACTCCCGCGAACCCAATGGTGTGCTCGAGGAAAACGCCTTCTACGCGGTGCTCATGCATATGGCCGCAGTGTTTGACGCCGAGATCAACGACAGCCTGGTACTCGCCGGCACGAAACTGGCGGCGTCCTACGGCTATACCACGGTGCAGGAGGGGCGCGCCCAGCAGGATGCCATGAACGCCATGCGCCGGGTCGCCGACCGCGGCGAGCTGGCGGTGGACCTCGTCGCCTACCCGGACATGCTCGCCGTGGCGGACATCGAGCCCTCCCGGGCCTACAGCAACCGCTACCGCGTCGGTGGCGCGAAGCTGACCATCGATGGCTCGCCGCAGGGCAAGACGGCGTACCTGAGCCAGCCTTACTTCCATCCGCCCGATGGCCAACCGGCGGACTACCGCGGCTACGGCGCGGTCGACGGGGCGACAGTGCAAGCGTCGGTCGAGAGGGCCTTCGCCAACGGCTGGCAGATTCTCTGCCACGCCAACGGCGATGCCGCCATCGACCAGTTCATCGACGCGGTACGCGCGGCCCGGGAGAAGCACCCGGAGGTCGAGGTGCGCCCGGTGCTGATCCACGGCCAGACCCTGCGGCTGGACCAGGTGGACGAACTCAAGGCGCTCGCTATTTTCCCGTCACTGTTTCCGATGCACACCTTCTACTGGGGCGACTGGCACCGGGAATCGGTGCTCGGGCCCATCCGCGCCGACAACATCTCGCCCACCGGCTGGGTACTGGAGCGGGGCATGATGTTCGGCAGCCACCACGACGCCCCGGTGGCCCTGCCCGACTCCATGCGCGTGCTCTCGGCAACGGTCACACGACGCTCCCGCAGCGGCGACATCCTCGGCCCGGAGCATCGGGTGCCAGTGGCCACGGCGCTCAAAGCCCTCACGATCTGGCCCGCCTGGCAGCATTTCGAGGAAGACACGAAGGGCAGCATCGAGCCCGGCAAGCTGGCGGATTTTGTCGTGCTCTCGGCCAACCCGCTTGCGGTGCCGGAGGAGGAGCTGGATCAGATCGTCGTCGAGCAGACGATCAAGGAAGGCCGGGTGATCTACCAGCGCTGAGCGAGGTGGAATACATGCGCCAACAGCTGGCCGCAACAGCCCTGGCGGCTCCTGCCTGGGCAGACAGCCTCACCGGGGTGCTGGAAAAGCTCCGGCGCACCGGCGAGGTGGCCGTGGATGGCGCCGGTCCGCCGCTCCTGCTGCTGCACGGCTTTCCGCAAAGCCACGTCATGTGGCACCCGC
>CAYFVG010000027.1:0-16756 GCA_964346365.1 uncultured Alteromonadaceae bacterium | reverse complement strand
TTCCGGCGCCGGCTGCATCATGCCTTGCAGCATTTCGATGGGCATGGGGAAGACGATGGTCGACGCGTTGCTGTTGCTCATATCGGCGAGCGTCTGCAGGTAGCGCAGCTGCATGGAGCCGGCGTTGGCGGCCATGACCTGGGCCGCCTCCACGAGCTTCTCGGAGGCCTGCAGTTCGCCCTCGGCGTGGATGACCTTGGCGCGCCGCTCCCGCTCCGCTTCGGCCTGGCGGCCGATGGCGCGGATCATGGACTCGTCGAGATCGACCTGCTTGATCTCGACATTGACCACCTTGATGCCCCACTCCTCGGTCTGCGCGTCGATGATCTCCTGCACGTCGTTATTGAGCTTGTCCCGCTCCGACAGCATCTCGTCCAGCTCGTGTTTGCCGAGCACCGAGCGCAGCGTGGTCTGCGCCAGCTGGCTGGTGGCGGCGTTGAAGTCCTCGACGCGAATGATCGCCCGCTCCGGGTCGACCACGCGGAAGTAGAGCACGGCGTTGACGTGCACGGTGACGTTGTCCTGGGAGATGACGTCCTGGCTCGGTACGTCCAGGGTGATCACCCGCAGGTCCACACGAATGAACTGCTGAATCACGGGGATAACGATGATCAGGCCGGGGCCTTTCACGCCCTGGAAACGGCCGAGGAAAAAGACCACCCCGCGCTGGTACTCGGGCACGATCTTGATGGCCGAGGCCAGAATCGCGATGAGAAAAATGATCGGTGCGATGTAGGGTATGAGCTGTTCCATGGTGTTGTCCTCCGCGGTAATCCGCGCTGGTCGATCAGTGAGTGTCGGTGGCCGGCGCGACGTTTACCGTAAGGCCGTCGAGGGAGAGCACGGCAAGCGTCTGCCCGGTCGCTATCGGCGTCTCGCTGCTCGCGCGCCAGCGCTCCCCGTGGAGGTGCACGTGGCCCCGATAGACGCCCTCCGCGGCGCTGAAGTCCTCGACGGCGACGGCCCGCTCGGCGGTAATGTGCTCGCTGCCCACGACGGGCTCGCGCCGGCGGAAGGCCATCAGGCGGGTGACCGTCCAGAGCAGAAAACCGGCACCGATGGCCGCAATGCCGCCCACCGCCGGCAGGGAGACGGCCTGGTTGCTGCCGTCCATGAGAATCACCGAGCCGGCGACGAAGGCCACCAGGCCGCCGATGCCGAGGATGCCGAAGCTGGGCACAAAGGCCTCGCCGATGATGAAGGCGAGCCCCAGGAAGATCAGCGCGAGCCCCGCGTAGTTCACCGACAGCACCTGGAAGGCGAACAGCGCGAGCAGCAGAGAGGTCGCGCCGATCACGCCGGGCACGAGGCTGCCGGGATTGGCCAGCTCGAAAAAGATGCCGTAGAAGCCGATAAGCATCAGCAGGTAGGCAATGTTCGGATTGGTGATCACCGAGAGAAGCTTCGTGCGCCAGCCGGGATCGCGATCCGTGAGCACCATGCCCTCAGTGGTCAGCGTGCGCTCGCCGCCGGCGAGAGACACGGTGCGGCCGTCGAGTTTTTCCAGCAGCTCCGCCCGGCCGCTGGCGACGAGGTCGATGACGTTGGCCTCCAGGGCCTCGCCGGCGCCGAGGTTGGCAGCCTCGCGCACGGCACGCTCGGCCCAGTCGGCATTGCGCCCGTGGCGATCGGCGAGTTCGCGGATATAGCTCACCGCGTCCTCGAGCACCTTCTGCTCCATGGCCGACTTGCCGCCCTCGGGGGCGTTCGGATCCTCGGCTTGTGAGGGCATGCCGGGCATGCCGCCGAGTTGCACCGGCGTTGCCGAGCCGAGGTGGGTCGCGGGCGCCATGGCGGCGACGTGGCTGGCGAGGAGTATGTAAGTGCCGGCGCTGGCGGCGCGGGCACCCGAGGGCGCGACCCAGGTGACCACGGGAATCGGAGCGGCGAGGATCCCCTGGATAAGATCCCGGGTGGACTCCATGAGGCCCCCGGGGGTGTCCAGCTTGATGATGACGAGCGACGCGCCGGCGTCGTCGGCCGCCTCGATGCCGCGCAGCAGGTAGTCGACGGAGGCCGGCCCGATGGCCCCGTCCACGGTCAGCACATCGCCGCGCGGCGCGCCCGGCTGCGCCGGCGCCAGCAGCGGGCCGAAGCACAGCAGCGCAACGCCGAACAGGACGGCAAGGCTGCCGCAACGTCGGGACATTCCCCGGATCATGCAATTCTCCTGACGCAGCATCGTCGTGGTGATTCGTCCCAGCGACTAGAGTGTAGCAGCTTGTCCGAGCCACACCCTGGCCGCTCTGGCGGGCCCGCGCCCGGTAGGCTAGGCTTGGGTGGCGATCGCGGCGCGTGGCCGGCTCGCAACGGCAACCCCACAAATAAACAATAAGCAAGCAGGAGTCGTCCATGTTCGAATGTCCTGGTGGCGCGTCGTCGCGCCGCATTCTCCCGGTTCTTGCCCTACCGATCCTTGCCGCGCTGCTCGCGGCCTGCGACGGGTCCAGCGATTCCACTGTCGAGCCGCCGTCGCCGGCGCCGGCGCCGGAGCCCCTCGGCGAATTCACCGCGACCACGGTGTCCAGCCCGCCCGATGCGGTGAGTGGCGGCATCGCGCGGGTCGGCATCGGCGCGCCGGCAGCACTGCCGGACGACGACATCGTCGTGGAACTGGACGGCGAGGACATCACCGGGCGCTTCCAGCCCGCGAGCGGTAAATACCGACTCCTGGGCCGCGTCGAGGGCCTGGGGGAGGGTGACAACCAGCTGCGCGTGACCAGTGCCGGCGACCCGGTAACTGCCGCCGAACTGACGCTGGTGAACTTTCCGGAAACGGGCCCGATCTTCTCCGGGCCGCAGCAGGCACCCTTTCTCTGCGCCACGGACAGCCACCGCGCCAACCTGGAGCTCGGCCCGGTGCTCGACGAACAGTGCAGCGTCGAGCGGGTCGTAAGTTTCAAGTACCGCACGACGGAGGGCGCCTGGGCGGACTGGGAGCCGGGACAGGAGCGCCCCGACGACATGGCGACCACGACCACCATCGACGGTGACACCGTGGACTTCATCGTGCGCTGGGAGCGCGGGACCATCAACCGTTTTCTCTACTCCCTCGCCGTGCTCGTGCGGGGTGGCGACGTCGACGGCGAGCCCGATCTCGCCGCCTGGAACCGCCGCCTGATCTACTACTTCCAGGGCGGCGTGGCCATCGGGCGCTATCAGGGGAACCCGAGCCGGCGCCGCGCCCTCTACGAGGATGGCCTCGGCGCCGGCTATGCCGTGGCCTACTCCACCGGCACCAAGACCGGTACTCACTACAACCTCGAGCTGGGCGGCGAGACCGCGATCATGGTCAAGGACCGTTTCGTCAGCGCCTACGGCATGCCCGACTACACGGTCGGTGTGGGTGCCTCCGGCGGCGGGATCCAGCAGTACGTCTACGGCCAGAACCACCCCGGGCTCATCGACGCCGGGGTGCCCCAGTTCTCCTACCCCGACATGATCACGCAGACCATCCACATCGGCGACTGCGAACTGATCGAGCGCTGGATCGACTTCCAGCTGCAGGCGGACCCGAATTCGAAGTGGGCGGACTGGAACAACCGCAGCTGGCTCATCGGCCTCAACGCCAGCAATGAGGTGCCCAACGACGTCATTGCCCTCGGCCTCACACCCTGGGTGCCGCCGGGCTCCAGCGAGTGCACGGCCGCCTGGCGGGGCCTGTCGCCGCTGGTGCTGAACCCGAACTTCGGCACGGCGCCGGGGATCAGCCCCGAGCAGCAGATGGCGGTGGAGTGGACGCACTTCGCGGACCTCATCAATATCTACGGCCGTGCCGAGGACGGCTTCGCCCGCAGCACCTGGGACAACGTCGGCGTGCAGTACGGCCTGCAGGCGCTGCGCGACGGCAACATCACGCCGGCGGAGTTCCTCGACCTCAACGCCTCCATCGGCTCCTGGAAGGATGAGGGGGAAATGGTGCAGGAGGGCTGCCCCTTCCTCAGCGACCTGTGCCTTGCCCTCGATTTCGAGCAGCCTCTCTACCCGGAGCAGATCGATCCCTGGAGCTGGCGCAACGCCAACGTCGGCAGCCCGGACGACCCGGCGCCCCGGCGCGCGGCGGATGCGGGCGCCATCGAGCGGGCCTTCGACTCGGGCATGGTGAACCGGGGCGAGATCGAGATCCCGCTCATCGATGTGCGGCCCTACCTGGAGGAGGAGCTGGATATGCACAACACCCACCAGTCCTTCGCCGCCCGCCAGCGCCTGCTCGACCACGACGGCGACGCCGGCAACCACGTGATCTGGTTCCAGGAACCGAGCGAGGAAAGCATCGCGGCACTGACCCTGGAGGCCTTCGCGGCCATCGACGACTGGATGGCGAACATCGCCGCGAACCCGGAGCTCTCCGTGGGCGAAAACCGCCCGGCGGACGCGGTGGATGCCTGCTTCGATGCCGGCGGCGCGGTGATCGCGGCCGGCGACGGTGTCTGGAGCGGCATTCTCGACGACGGCGAGCCCGGCGCCTGCACGGCGCAGTTCCCGGTGTTCAGCACCTCGCGGATCGTCGCCGGTGCGCCGATCACCGGGGATGTGTTCAAGTGTGAGCTGCAGCCGGTGGCCGATGCCATCGACGGCGGTGTCTACGGCGACTGGCTGCCGAGCGCCGATGAACAGGCCTCCCTCGAAGCGATCTTCCCCGACGGCGTCTGCCGCTACGACTGAGGCCCCGGCCTCAGGCCCCGAGCCCCGCGGCGCGCAGCAGCGCCGCGGCGGCAATACCCGCGGCGATGGCGGGCATGGGACGACCCAGGGCCAGCATCAGCCCCGCCGTGACGGCGAGGGCCAGGCGCCCGGCGAGGTCCGCGTCCAGGGCGACGGGCACGATGACCGCCACCAGCACCGCACCGGACATCCCGTCGATGAAGCCACGCACCCGCGGCTTCAGCGGCACCAGGGAGGTGATGAACACGCCACCGAGGCGCGTACCGAGGGTGACCAGGCCCATGAGCAGGGCGATGACGAGGGCGCCACTGCCGTCCGTCGGCAGCATCACGGGGCGCGCTCCAGCCAGAGGGCGCCGACGGTGCCGCCGGCGAGGGCGCCGAGGATCACGTGGGTGTTCGGGGGCAGCCAGCGCCAGGCGGCGTAGGCGGTGACGCCGGCGACGACCCAGGTCACGGCCCGGCGCAGGTTGCGTTTGCCGACCAGGACCATGGTCAGCATGAAGCAGCCCATGACCATATCCAGGCCAAAGACCGCGGGCTCCGGGATACCCGCGCCGACCAGCAGGCCGGCGATGGTGCCCGCCTGCCAGGTCGTCCACAGGGCGAAGCCGCCACCGAGCAGGGTGCCGAGATTGTTCCTGCCCTGCTGCAGGTCGTTGAGGTTCATGGCCCAGTTGGCGTCGGAGAGCAGGGCGACGGAGGCGTAGCGGCGGCCCGGCGGCAGCAGCCGTAGCCACGGGTAAAGGGTCGCGCCCATAAGCAGCATACGGCCGTTGATGGCCAGTGTGGTCGCCAGCAGTGGCGCCAGGGGTACCTGCGCGCCCCAGAGGTCGAGGGCGGCGAACTGTGCCGTGCCGGCAAACACCACGGCGCTCATGACGATGATCTCGAGCTCTGCGAGGCCCGTCTCCCGCGCGGCCAGACCGAGGGCGAGGCCGAAGACGAACACGAAGGTGGAGATGGGCAGCATGCGCCAGAAGCCTGCGCGGCAGTCGGCGAAGGTGAGGCTGGGCGCGCGCTCCTGCTCCATGGTGACTGCTCTCGGGCGAAAAAACGCGTACTGTACCAGTGCAGTGCAACGGCTGCAGGGCGACAGGCGCACGGACGCCGTGGCACGCTGTGGGCGGCGTCGGGGTAACAGGGCGGCAGGCGATGGAGCGGTGGTGGCAGCGCAGTCGGCAACGGTCTCTCGCCGTGGCCCTGTTCGCGCTGCTGGCGGCCTGCCGGGGCGGCCCGCCGGTGGCGCCGGACAGCGGCCTCGCCCGCTGTGAGTCCCTGTTTGCCGCCCAGGACCGGGCTATCGAGGCAGCGGGCGTGGCCCGCTCGCATCCCCATCGCATCGAGGGCTTCCCCTACCTGCGGGTCACGCGGCTGCTGGCGAGCTACCGGCAGGCGGTGGCGGATCCGCCGCGGCGGGATGCCTGGCTCGAGCACCTGGCGGATGCCGATGCCCGCGCCCGGGCTGCGGAGCTTGCTCTGCTGCCGCTTGCGCAGCGGGAGCAACTCGGCGACGGTTGGGGGCCGGAGCTGAAGGGCGCGACCGCGGCGTGCCGGGAGCAGCTGCTGGCGCGGGACCGCGCGGCGCCCGCGCGCCTGGCGCAGCTCGCGACGCGGGCCGTGGTGGCGGACGAGTACAGCGTTGCCGCGCGGACCTTCGGCCTCTACCCCCTCGCCGCTCTCGGCCTGCGCGCCGGTGTGCTGCGCTGGCATGAATCGGTGCGCGGGCGCTGGCAACTGCCCCGCGACGCGCTGGCCGGGGGGCTGCCGCTGGCGCACTACGCGCCGGGGGCCGCCGGCGAGCCTGTGGCCGGGCACCTACCGCGCGATGCGCTGGGGCTGCCCGCGCCTTCACCCGCCCGGCTGGAGGCGCTCCTGGACCGGCACGCGCCGGTCTGGGTCGTGGCCACGGCGAGTGCTGCGGACCGTCCGGGAGCTCCGCGCCACACCCGGGACGGCCCGACCGTCGCCAGCGCCGTACCGATCATTTATCGCTATCCGAGCGTGACCCGTTTCCGCGGTCGGGCGCGGCTGCAGCTCAACTATCTGGCCTGGTTCGGGGCTCGGCCGGCGGAGGGCCCCCTGGACCTGCTCGCCGGTGCGCTGGACGGCGTGATCTGGCGGGTGACCCTGGACGAGGACGGCGCGCCGCTGGCCTACGACAGCGTCCATGCCTGCGGCTGCTACCACCTGCTGTTTCCGGTGGGGGAGCTGCGTCCCTCGCCGGCGCTCGCGGCACTGCCCGAGCCGCCGCTGGTCCTGCCCCGGCTCGAGCCCCCGGGTCCCAACGAGCGTATGCACCTCTTTCTTGCCGCCGGCAGCCACTACCTGGAGCGCGCCTGGCCCGCGGTGCCCGTCCGAGGCGCCCGGCCCTACCGCAGCGTCGACCGGGAAGCGCTCTACCGCGTTGCGGGGCCCGCTGGCGAGCGCAGCCTGTTCGATCCGGACGGTCTGGTGCCCGGTACGGCCCGCGGCGAGCGCTGGTTCCTCTGGCCCAGCGGTGTGCGCTCCCCGGGCGCGATGCGCGAGCGCGGGCGCAGGGCTACCGCCTTCCTCGGCCGTCGGCACTTTGACGACCCGTTCCTTTTCGACGCGGTCTTTGGAAGCTCAGCCGCCCGGGAGCCTGCCCCGCCGGCGGAAGAGCAGTAGTGCGACGATAGAGCCGGTAAATCCGAACGCGGTGAGGACCACCGGGAAGCCCAGGCGGTCCGCGGCGATCCCCATCAGCAGCCCGCCGAGCGCCGGGGCGCCCATGGCCAGCACGGTCCAGAGGCTGAGCACCCGGCCCCGGAAGGCCTCGTCCACCGTGAGCTGGGCCAGGGCCTGGCAGCCGGTGCCGGCGATGGTGGTGATCAGGCTGACCAGGGCGATCAGGCCACAGAATGCCGTCAGGCCCCCGAGACGCGTCGCCATGGCGAGGGCGAGGCCGCCGCAGCCCAGCGCGATGGCCACGAGCCGGAGCAGCCGGGTTTCGCGTCCGCTCTGGCGGCTGACGGCGAGCCCGCCGGCAATGGAGCCGGCGCCGGCGCTGGCGGTGAGCGTGGCCAGGGTGGCGGAGTCGCCGCTGAGGAGCTGCCCGTTCAGGGCCGGCAGCAGCTCGATAACCGTGCGGCCCAGAAGCCCGTTGAGCAGCGTGAACGCAAAGATCAGACGGATGCCCGGGTGGTGCCGGGCGTAGGCCACCCCCTCGCGCAGCTGCCGGGCGACGCTCCCGCGCGCCCGCGGCGGCGGTGCGTCCACGTCGCGCAGGGAGGCCAGCACCGGCAGCGCCGCGGCGAAGAGCAGGCCGGCGACCAGGTAGGCCGTGGCCACGGAGAAGTGGGCGATGAGCCAGGCGCCGGCGGCGGGGCCGAGGATGCGCGCCGTGTTGAAGGTCATGGCCGAGATGCCGATGGCGCTCGGCAGGGCGTTGCGGCCCACGAGCCTGGGGACGAGGGCCAGGCGGATGGGCGTGTGCGCCGCCGTGGCGGCGCCGAGCGTCGTCGCAAGCACGAGCAGCGTCGGCAGCGTGAACAGTGCCAGGGCCTCGGCGGCGCCGGCCGCCAGGGCGATCAGGGCATGCGCCGCCAGGGTGGCCACGATGCCGTTGCGTGGGTTGATGCGCTCGGCGAGGATGCCGAAGAGCGGCGACAGCAGGAAGGTGGGCGCGAGCATGAGCCCCGCCACCACACCGACCCAGAAGGCGCTGCCGGTCAGTGCCCAGGCGCTCCAGCCCACGAGAAAGCGCACGACCCAGCTGCCGAGGGTGGAGAAGAGGCTCGAGGAAAAATAGCGGGCGAAACGCGGCTCCGCAAAGGCGGAGCGGCGTTCGCCGGGGGCATCGGCGGCGCGGGTCACGGGCGTTCCGGTGAAAAAGACTGACACTATACCGCAGGCGACCGCTACAATCGGCGGATGACCACCTTCGGCCGCCTCGATCCCCGCCGCCACCCCGTCGCCTGGCTTCTCCTGGCGCTGGTCCTCGCGCTGGCGGCGCTCTGGCACCTGGAGCGGGCGCGGGAGAGCGTCGAGACCCGATCGCTCGCGGCCGGGGAGACGCCGGCGACCGTTTACACCTCCGGCCGGGCCGGGGCGGCGGCACCCCTGGTTGTCGTGGCGCACGGCTTCGCCGGGTCGCGACAGCTCATGCAGGCGCTGTCTCTGCACCTGGCCCGCGCCGGCTACACGGTGGTCGCCTACGACTCCGAGGGCCACGGGCGCAATCCGCTGCCGATGTCCGGCGATGTCACCGCCGTCGATGGCACCACGCGCCTTCTGGTCGCCGAGCTGCGTCGGGTGATCGATGCGGGGCTTGCCCTGCCCGAGAGTGATGGCCGGGTGGCCCTGCTGGGGCACTCCATGGCCAGCGACATCGTGGTGCGGGCAGCGGTTTCAGACCCGCGCGTGGACGCGGTGGTGGCCGTTTCCATGTTTTCCGAGGCCATGACGGCGGCGGTGCCGCAGCGGCTGCTCATGGTCAACGGTGAATGGGAGGGGCGGTTGCGCACGGTGTCTCTCGAGGCGGCGCGGCAGGTCGCCGCCGACGCCGTGGAAAACGAGACCGTCGGCGCCGGCCCCGTGCGCCGGCGCGCGGCGGTCGCGCCGGCGCGGGAGCACCTCGGGGTGCTGTACAGCCCGGCCACCCTCGACGAGACGGTCCGGTGGCTGAATGCCAGCTTCGACCGGGACGTCAGCCCGGCCGTGCGGTCGACCGGGGCGTGGACCCTGGCCCTGCTCGCGGCCATCGTCCTCGCCTTTCGCCCCGTGGCCGGTTGGCTGCCACCGTCGTTACCGCCCCCGACCCGGGTCCCGGCGCGGCGCTTCCTGCTGGCGGTGCTGGCGCCGGCGCTGCTGGTGCCGCTGGTCGCCGTGTTTGCCTACCGCCCCTTTCTGCCCGTGCTGGTGGCCGATTACCTGGCCCTGCACCTGGCGCTGTACGGCGCCGTGCAGCTGGCCGTGCTCGGGCGCTCACCGCTCGCCGGCAGCCGGGCCAGCGGCCGCGCCGTTGTGCTGCTCCTGTTGTGGGGGGTCGCTCTCTTCGGCCTTGCCCTGGATCGCTATGCGGCCAGCTTCCTGCCCAGCGGGGATCGCTGGGCGGTGATCGCGGCGCTCGCCCCCGGTGCCGTGCTTTTCCTGGTGGCGGACGCCGTGGCCACGGATGCGGGCCACGGCGTCCTGTGGCGGCGCCTGGTGGCACGCGTTGCCCTGCTGCTCTCGCTGTCGATCGCGGCGCTCCTCGACCGGGAGCGGCTCGGTTTCGTGCTGCTGGTGCTGCCGGTGGTGCTGCTGTTTTTTTGCGTGCACGGCCTCATGGGCCGCTGGGTGGCGCAGCGGGCGGGGCCGCTGGGGGCGGGGGTCGGCCTCGGGCTGGCGCTGGCCTGGGCCCTGGGGGTGAGCTTCCCGCTGTTCGCCGGGGAGTACTGAGGCGGGCTGCTCAGGCCGCGCCGGCGAACCTCAGTCGCAGGCGGCGGAGCCAGGACAGGCGCTCGATGAACAGTCTGCCGTCCAGATGGTCCATCTCGTGCTGCAGGGCGACGGCGTGCATTCCCGAGAGTTCCTTCTCGATCGTCTCGCCCTGGGCGTCCCGGGCGCGCATACGCAGCTGCGTATGACGCACCACGTTGCCGACGATACCGGGCACGGAGAGACAGCTCTCCTCGACCAGCCCGGGTTTCTTGCGGGCGAGGATCTCCGGGTTGAGGTAGATCTCGGGCGCCGAGTGGTCCTCGGACAGGTCCATGACCAGTACCTGGCGCAGGTCGCCGACCTGCGGCGCGGAGAGGGCGATGCCCGTGCTGCCATAGAGCGTGTCGAGGAGGCTGGCCGCGAGTTCCGCGACGCCCGCGCCGAACTCCGTGACCGGTGCACAGGGCGTGCTCAGGCGCGGGTCAGGGTATTCGAGGACCGGGAGCTGGGCCATGGTGGACCTCTCAGCCGGTGCCGCCGCGGGCGGCGAGGGCGGCATCGGGGCTCGGCGCCCGCTCCGCCCGCACCGCCGCCCGCGCATGGCGCAGCAGCGGTATGGTGGCGACGATGGTCAGGGTAAGCAGGGCCAGCTCAATGATGTAGACCACGGCGTAGCCCGCGGCGGCGCCGCTGAAGCCCCAGGGCAGGGCGGTGCCTGACAGCGTCGCCGTGGCGATATCGCGAATGGTCCCGGCGAAAGCCAGGGCCAGGCCGGCGGCGGTGGCCTGCACGGCGCCCCAGGCGCCGAGCGCAAGGCCCGCCTGGGAGGTCGGCGCCCGGCTCATGGTCGCGGTGAGAGTGCCGTGGGCGAACAGCGCGCCACCAAAGCCGATGAGAAAATTGCCCAGCAGGAAGAAGGGCAGCACGGCGGTGGGCACGGAAAACAGCACCAGGGCGAAGGCGGGCAGCCCGATCAGCGAGCCGGCACGGGCCACGGCGTAGGCTTCCATGCCCCGCTGCGTAATCCAGACCGAGGCCGCGAAGCCGGTCAGGCCGCCGACCGCGAACAGGGCCGTGAGCTTGGTCGTATAACCCACGGAGAGGCCGAGGACCTCGCCGCCGAAGGGCTCGAGGAGGACATCGGCCATGTTGAAGGCCATGGTGCCGAGACCGACGATCGTGAGACGCAGGATCGCGCTGCTGCCCTCGCAGAATGTCGCCCAGGACTCGCCGAAGGTCGGATCTTCCTGCAGGACGGCCGCGCCCCGGGGCGGTCGCCGCGTTTCCTGCTTCCACAGGGAAAGAATGTTCAGGGCTACCGTGGCCACCGCCGCGCCCTGGATAACCTGGATCAGGCGGCCCGGCGAGAAATCGGCCAGCGCGGCGCCGAACAGGAGCGCCGTGGCGATCATGCCCAGCAACTGCATAACGTACATCAGGCCCACGACCTTGGCGTGAGATTCCGGCGGCGTCAGGTCCGTCGCGAGTGCCAGGCCCGCAGTCTGGGTCACGTGTACACCGGCGCCGACCAGCAGGAAGGCCAACGCCGCGGAAATATAGCCGACCCAGACCGGCGCGTCGGCGGCCTGCTGCTCCCCGGCGAGCACCAGGATGGCGAAGGGCATGATGGTAAAGCCGCCAAACTGCGCGAGGGTGCCGTTCCACATGAACGGCACCCGGCGCCAGCCGAGCTCGCATTTGTGGGTGTCCGAGCGGTGGCCGATGAGCGCGCGAAACGGCGCGAAGGCCAGGGGCAGTGCGAGCATGATGCCCACCAGGGAGGCGGGCACGTCGAGTTCCACGATCATCACCCGGTTCAGGGTGCCGACCAGCAGCACAAGAGCCATGCCGACGGAGACCTGGAACAGCGACAGACGCAGGAGCTTCGACAGCGGCAGGTCCGGTGTCGCCACGTCCGCGAACGGCATGTAGCGGGTGCCTGCTTCTGCCCACTTACGCATGATTTTGCGGTCGAACCGGTTCATGGCCGTTCCGGAATCCTCGCTAATCGCTGCAAGTGCGGCGAAGGCACTCGCCTTGACTGTGTGTAGAGGTTAGCAACTTCAGCCCGGGAGCGTCAAGCTGGCTTGTCACTTTAGTGTGTCCAACTGAATTTACGTTGCTTTTTTGCGTTACTTTGCCGCAAGCGGGAGTGGCCGCGGCGGGGACAAAAAAACCCGGCCGAGCTGCCTCGACCGGGCTTTGACCTGCCCTGAGGGCGGCTTCAGTCCTGCTGATTGCTCAGCAGTTTGAAGCCGAAGCTGGTCTTCCAGGGCCTGGATTTCGACAGCGTCTTCATGCCGATTTTGGAGGACAACCACTCGGGATTGTCGATCAGATTGGCGCCGATGATCAGCCCATCCTTCAAATTTGTCGGGAACAGCGTCCAGTTCGAGTCCTTCAGCGGGTTGTCGCCGGACAGGAAGCTCGAACGATTCTCCAGGCAGGGTAAACCGATGAAGTCGGAGAAGGGCGACGGATTGTCGGGCTTCGGCGTGTCCAGCACGTCTGCCGGTTCGGCGCCGCAGCCGTCCATGATTCCGTTCGCGCGGACAACATAGCCGTAAGGTGCACCCACGACTACCAGGGCCTTGCCGTTGGCCAGGGCCCGGCTGCAGAGGATGGCGCGGGTAATTTCCAGCTCGCCGGCGACGCGCACCTTCGCGACCAGTTCCTCGGCGCTGATGGCCGGGTCTGCGGCTGCGGCCGGCGCGGGCGCCGGGGCGTCGGTGTCGCCTGCGTCTTCCTGCGCAGGTGCGGGTGTCGGCGCTGCCGCCGGCGCCATGACAAAAATCTTGTCGTCGTCGTAGCCGGCCGCCTCGAGCTTCTTGGCGGCGTCGCGGGCCTGGTCTCCGCCCTCGAAAATTCGTGCCACAGGTTTCATGGTGGACCTCCGGAAACAGTCATGGGGACCTTGTTTGTAGCTCGCGACAGCGCGACTCCCCCGACACGCAATCGTCTCACCGGTCTATCGCCGGCGATGAATTCTACCGTGTTTACCTCCCCTCGGCGCTGGCGGCCCACGGTCAGGCGCTACCGGCGTGAGGCGGAGGGCGACCCTGGGGCCGTCCCCCGAAGACCGCGGTTGCCCGCGGTAACGACTTCGTGCCTTAACCGCCGCCGGACATGAAGCCCGCGAAGTAGGGCGTGTTGTTGAGCACTGCGTGATGCACCAGCATCGCGATGATCACAACTGAGCCCAGAAACAGCGGCATTCCAACGGTCGGGTTAACGACACACCAGATTCTTCCTTGGTTCATGGTTGCTCCTCCTTAGCCGAGCCACGGCGTGAGAACAGCCGCGAGAATATGCGCGAGTACCGCGATGGCGAAGAACACACGCGCGCCGTCAATAACGTGTTTGTGCATTTCTTCGGACTCTTTGATCGTCAGGCCAGTCGGCCATACACGATCGGGATCATTGATATCAGTTGCCATATATTTGTCTCCCTAAATATAGCGGTCTGAACCTGAATTAGCCTCGTGCTACCCGCTTGAGCGGGAGAGCCCGACCGAAAGCATCGACCGGACGCCATAGCCGGTTCCTCAATTTTTTCTGGGGAACCTGTCCCGGCTACTCATAAAGTTAGCAGCGGCCGAGGCGAGTGTCAACAAAACTTGTCGTTTATTTGTGTCAAGTTTGGTTGACACTGCCCGGGGTGCCGGTTGGTCTGCCCACCCCCCCCGGGCCTGCAACCAGGCTCGCAAGGGATGCTGCGCGTGCCGCTGGCCGCCGCCGACCGCTGCAGCGCGTCCGTGGCCGCCGGCGGTGCTATGCTTTGCCCTGCCAGCGAAAGGAGACCAGCCCCGTGACTCCCTGCATCATCGCTATCGCCGGTCCCTCGGGCTCCGGAAAGTCGCTCTTCGCCCAGACCCTGGTGCAGGCCGTGCGCGAGGCGGCGCCCGGGCTGCGTCTGTCCGTGATCGCGGAGGACGCCTACTACCGTGACCAGTCGCACCTGTCCATGGCGCAGCGAGAAGCGGCCAACTACGACCACCCGGATGCCCTGGACCAGGCATTACTCTGCGATCACCTGAAGGTGCTGCGGGCCGGGCGCCCGGTGGCGGTGCCCGTCTACGACTACACCCGCCACACCCGCAGCGCCCAGACGCGGGAGGTGGCGCCGGCACCGGTGATTCTCGTCGAGGGCATTCTGCTGCTGGCGAACCCCTCGGTGCGCCCGCTGTTCGATATCCGCTTCTATGTGGATACCCCGCTGGACCTCTGCCTGCTGCGGCGCATCGAGCGCGACCTGGCGACCCGGGGCCGCACGCTGGCGTCCATCACGCGGCAGTACGAACAGTCCGTGCGCCCCATGTACCACGCGTTCGTCCGGCCCAGTGCCGAGCACGCGGACATGGTCATCACCGGCGGCGGCCGCAATACCGTTGCCGTGGACGTGGTCCGGCGCCTCGTACAGACCCACGCAGCGGGTGCGGCTGACGCGTGACCGCACTTCTTTCCCTCGCCAGCATCGCGTTTCTCCTGGCCGTGGGCTGGGCGGCCTCGGCCGCGCGCGGGCGGGTCAACTGGCGCACCGTGGGCGGTGCCCTGGCCCTGCAGGTGGCCATCGGCGGGCTGGTCCTCTACCTGCCTGCGGGGCGTCGGGCCCTCGAGACCCTGTCCGCTGCCGTGGCCGGCGTGCTCGGCTATGCGCAGGCCGGCATCGACTTCGTCTTCGGCGATATCGGGCGCTATGAGGTCGGTTTCGTGTTCGCGTTCCACGTGCTGCCGGTCATCATTTTCTTTTCGTCGCTGGTGGCTGTGCTCTACTACCTGGGCATTATGGGCTGGGTGATCCGCCTTCTCGGCGGGGCGCTGCGCCGGCTCCTGGGCACCAGCCGCGCCGAGTCCCTCTCGGCCACCGCGAACATCTTCGTCAGCCAGACCGAGGCGCCGCTGGTCATCCGGCCCTACCTGCCGAGCATGACCCGCTCGGAGCTGTTCGCGGTGATGGTCGGCGGCATGGCCACGGTGGCCGGCTCGGTGCTCGCAGGCTATGTCGCCCTGGGGGTGGAGCTGCGCTACCTCCTCGCCGCCAGCTTCATGGCCGCCCCCGGGGGGCTGCTCATGGCCAAGCTGCTGGTGCCGGAAACGGCGCCGGCACAGGTCTCCGACGCGCGGGCGGCGCCAGCGGTGGAGCCGCACGTGAACGTCATCGATGCGGCGGCCGCCGGGGCGAGCAGCGGCCTGTCCCTGGCCGTGAACATCGGTGCCATGCTCCTCGCCTTCATCGGTCTGATCGCGCTGCTCAACGGCATCCTCGGCTGGGCCGGTGGCCTGGTCGGCCTGGAGGGGCTGTCGCTGGAGCTGGTACTGGGCACGCTGTTCCGGCCGCTGGCCTGGCTTCTGGGCGTGCCCTGGGGCGAAGCGGTGGTCGCCGGCAATCTCATCGGCCAGAAGCTGGTACTCAACGAGTTTGTCGCCTATGTGGCCTTCTCCGAAGACAAGGCGCAACTCGGTGCCCACGCCCAGGCCGTGGTGTCCTTCGCCCTCTGCGGCTTCGCCAATTTCTCGTCCATCGCCATTCTGCTCGGCGGTATCGGCACCCTGGCGCCCTCGCGCCGGGCCGAGGTCGCGGAGCTGGGGCTGCGCGCTGTCCTCGGTGGCTTCATGGCCAACCTTATGAGCGCGGCCATCGCCGGGTTTTTCCTCGCCCTCGGCTGAGCCCGGCGGGCTTGGTCCCCGGCGCGCGCCCGGCTAAGCTTGCGGCATGTGGAATTTTCGTGGAAAGAAGCGCCCGACCTTCGCGCAGGAGCCGGGCCCGGGGCAGGAGTCGGTCTGGGACTACCCACGGCCGCCCGTTGCGGTGCCCAGCCCCCGGCGAGTGGTCGTGCGGTGGGGCGATCGCGTCCTCTGCGACAGCACCGCCGCGGTGCGCGTCCTCGAAACCGCCAGTCCGCCGACCTGGTATCTGCCACCGGGGGACTGTGACCTCGACGCGCTGGTGCCGGCGGGCGGCGGCTCTTTCTGTGAGTGGAAGGGTCGCGCCAGCTATTTTTACGTCGCCGATGATCCGGGGTCCAATGCCGTGGCCTGGTGCTACCCGGAGCCCTCGTCCCGCTTCGCCGCCATCGCCGGCTTCATCGCTTTCTATCCCGGCAAGGTCGCCTGTTCTGTCGACGGCGAGCGGGTCCGGCCGCAACCCGGCGCCTTCTACGGGGGCTGGATGACCGATGACATCGTCGGCCCGGTCAAGGGCGAGCCGGGCACGGGCGGCTGGTAGCCGGAATGCCGTCCCGGCTGTGCGCCAGCGCGCGGTGCGGTACCAGCCGCGGCACGGGGTTCCGGTTGCTTCAGCCGGCCCGCTGCTCGGACAAGGGGTACGTGGCTACCTGATTGCGACCCGCGTGTTTGGCACCGTAGAGCGCCTCGTCTGCACGTTTCAGCAGGGCGGTCCTGTCGATCTGCTCCCCCGGTTCGAAGGTTGCCGTGCCCAGGCTGACGGTAATCGCCCCGCTGACGCTGGAATGCGCGTTTTTGATTCCCAGGTGCTCAATGCTGCTGCGCATGGTTTCAGCCAGCTGCATTGCCCCGTCCCCATCGGTGTTTGGAAGCAGTGCGATGAATTCCTCCCCGCCGTACCGACAAAGGCGATCAGTCGGGCGTTTTGCCGCGGCACTCAAGGTCGCGGACACCTCCTGCAGGCACTGGTCACCGGCACCATGGCCGTAATTGTCGTTAAACGGTTTGAAATGGTCTATGTC
>CAYFVG010000026.1:11618-17045 GCA_964346365.1 uncultured Alteromonadaceae bacterium | reverse complement strand
GGGAGAAAAACGCGGTATTATACAGGCTGGGCTGCCGGCATAATACGCGCTGCAGGCCCCGGCCCCGCGAGGCCAGGCGCGAAAGCCACCCCCGGCCAGCGGAGACAGGCAGCGGAGACGCGCATGTTCTACGGCAAACTCGTCGCCGGTCTTATCGGGCTTCTCGTCGCCGGCCCCCTGGGCCTGCTCGTCGGCGTGCTTCTGGGGCACGCCTTCGATCGCGGCCTCGCCGGCCAGTTCGCCCGGGGCGGGCGCGAGGGCGTCGCCCGCGTCCAGCGCAGCTTTTTCGAGAGCTGCTTCCTGCTCCTCGGCTACATCGCCAGGGCTGACGGGCGCATCTCCCAGGCCGAGATCGACCACACGGAGTCGCTGTTTCGCCAGCTTCGCCTCAATGCGGAGCAGCGCAAGGAGGCCATCGCTCTGTTCAAGCGCGGCTCCGAGCCGGGTTTCGACCCGGCGCCGGTGGTGGCGAGTTTTCTCGAGACCTGTCGCGGTCAGCGCCTGGTCAAGCAGACGCTTCTGTTCTTCCTCGTCTCCCTCGCGCTGGCGGATCATCAGCTCGATGCCGCCGAGCGGCGGGTGCTCGGGGAAATCGCCGGCCTCCTCGGCTACAGCGAAGCGCAGCTGGAGCAGATCCTGGGCATGACCCGTGCCCAGGAGCACTTCCATGGCGCCGGCGGCGCCGCGGTGCAGCCGGGTACCTCCCTGGACGATGCCTATGCGGCCCTCGGTGTCAGCCCGGACGTCGACGACCGGGAGCTGAAGCGCGCCTACCGCAAGCTCATGAGCGAGCACCACCCGGACAAGCTCATCGCCCGCGGGGTACCGGAAGACATGCTGAAAGTCGCCACGGAACGCGCCCAGGAAATCCAGGTCGCCTACGATATGGTGCGCAAGGCCCGGGGTCGGGGCTGAGCGGGGTTTGCCGGCCTACTGGCGCCAGAACATCGGCGTGAACAGCACCAGCAGCGTGAATACCTCGAGGCGGCCCAGCAGCATGGCGAGGCAAAGCACCGCCTTGGCAAAATCGTTGATACCCGAGTAGTTAGCGCTCACATCGCCCAGTCCCGGGCCAAGGTTATTGAGGGTGGCGCCCATGGCCGAGAAGGCGGTGAGGAAGTCCAGCCCCGTGGCCATGAGCACCAGCATCAGCACGATAAAGACGGAGGTATAGACGGCAAAAAAGCTCCACACGGCGCTCACCACCGTGGCCTCGACGCGCCGGTTGCCGACCTTCAGGGGAATCATGGCGTGCGGGTGCACCAGCTGCTTGAGCTCGCGGATGCCCTGCTTGTAGATGAGCATGAGTCGCATGGCCTTGATGCCGCCGCCGGTGGAGCCAACGCAGCCACCCATGAAGGAGAACATCAGCAGCATCATGGGCAGGAAGGCCGGCCAGGCGGCAAAGTTCTGGGTGGCAAAGCCGGCGGTGGTGGTTATCGAGACCGCCTGGAACAGGCCGTGGACGACGCCGTCTTCCAGCTCGAGGGTCCGCGAGGCGATGAGATAGGCGATGGTCGCCGTGGTACAGACCAGCATGGCGCCGGCGAAGAAGCGTGTTTCCGAATCCTGGCGGTAGTGGCTCAGGCTGCGCCGCTTGAAGGCGCTGTAGTGCATGCCGAAATTGATGGCCGAGACGAGCATGAACAGGGTACTCACAAGATAGACAGTGTTGCTGTCGAAGTACCCCATGCTCGCGTCGTGGGTGCTGAAGCCGCCGATGGCCACGGTGGAGAACGCATGGCAGACAGCATCGAAGGGCGTCATACCCGCGGCGAAGTAGGCGAGGGCGCAGCTGGCCGTGAGGGCGACATAGATGATGAACAGGGCCTTCGCGGTCTCGGCGATGCGTGGGGTCAGCTTGCTGTCCTTGCTCGGCCCCGGGCTCTCGGCGCGGTAGAGCTGCATGCCGCCGATGCCGAGCATGGGCAGGACCGCCACCGCCACCACGATGATGCCGATGCCCCCCAGCCACTGCAGCAGCTGCCGGTAGAGGAGCAGTGACCGGGGCAGGTCGTCGAGGCCCACGAGCACCGTTGCCCCGGTGGTGGTCAGGCCCGAGATGGACTCGAAGACCGCGTCCACCGGGCCGACACCGAGGGACTCGGTGAGGGCGAAGGGCAGCGCGCCGAACAGGCCGAGGACCGTCCAGAAGAGTGAGGTCACCAGGAAGCCGTCGCGGATGCGCAGTTCCCGCTGCGCGCCGCGCATCGTCAGCCACAGAACGAGCCCCGCCGAGAGGGTGATGGAGAAAGCGGCGAGGAAGCCGGGCACGGTCTCGTCTTCGGCCAGCACCGCCACGATAAGGGGGATCAGCATGGCGCTGGAGAACAGCGTCAGCAGGAGGCCGACGATACGCAGGGAGATAGCGAGCTGCATGGCCCCTGACTCCCCGGGCCCTAGGAGAAGAAGCCGAGGCCGACGGCGAAGAGCTTCTCCACCGCCGGGATCCGGGATTTGTCCACTACGAAGAGGATCACGTGATCGCCGGTCTCGACCACGATGTGCCGGTGGGCGATGAGCACCTCGTCGCCGCGGACGATGGCGCCGATGGTGACACCCTCGGGCAGTGCTATCTCCTCGAGCTTGCGGCCCACGACCCGGGAGGCGTAGGCGTCACCGAGGGCGGTGAGCTCTAGGGCCTCGGCAGCGCCGCGGCGCAGGGCGTGGATGTTGCTCACCTCGCCCTTGCGCACGTGGGCGAGGAGGCTCGAGATGGTGATCTGCTGGGGCGAAATGGCGATATCGATCTCATCACCGACGAGGTCTGCGTAGGCCTTGTTGGTGATCAGGGTGATGACCTTCTTCGCGCCGAGGCGCTTGGCCAGCATCGACATCATGATGTTGGATTCGTCGTTGTTGGTGAGCGCGCAGAAGACATCCACGGACTCGATGCTCTCCTCCTTCAGCAGCTGCGGCTGCGAGGCGCTGCCTTCGATCACGAGCGTTTTTTTGAGGCGCTCCGAGAGCATGCGGCAGCGAGCGTAGCTGTTCTCGACCAGCTTCACCGCGTAGTCGCCCTCGATGCCGGCGGCGAGACGCTCGCCGATGTTGCCGCCGCCGGCGATCATGACCCGGCGGTAGGGTTTGTCCACCCGTCTGAGCTCGGACATGACCTGAAGGATGTGCTGGCGCGCGGCGATGAAGAAGACCTCGTCGCCCGCTTCCACGACCGTGTCGCCCTCGGGGATGATGGCGCGATCCTGGCGGAAGATCGCCGCCACGCGCGTATCCACCTTCGGCATGTGTTTGCGGATCGCCGCCAGTTCCTGGCCGACGATGGGCCCGCCGTGAACGGCGCGCACCGCCACCAGCTGAACCACGCCGCCGGCGAAGTCCATCACCTGCAGGGCCCCGGGATTGACGATAAGCTGGCGGATACTGTCGGTGATCAGCTGTTCCGGGCCGATGATCACATCGACGGGAATGTTCTCGCGGTTGAAGAGCACGGCTTCCCGCTCGAGGTAGGAGGTAGCCCGGACGCGCGAGATAGTGCGCGGGGTGCGGTGCAGTGAGTGGGCGATCTGGCAGGCGATCATGTTGATCTCGTCGCTGTTGGTCACCGCGATGAGCATCTCGGCGTCGGCGATGCCGGCGCTCTCCAGCGTGCCGGGGTGCGCGGCCTCACCGGTGACGGCACCGATGTCGAAGCGGTCCTGCAGCGCGCGGAGCTTGTCGCCGTTGAGGTCGACGACGGTGATATCGTTCTGCTCATCGGCCAGGTGCTCGGCGAGGGTGCCCCCGACCTCTCCCGCTCCGAGGATGATGATTTTCATGCCGCGCTGACCGTCTTGCTGACGTGGACGAACCTTAAAGAAACACCGCGCGGATTGTAAGCCTTGCTCACCCTCAGCGCGCCTTCACCAGCAGGGCGTAGTAGAGGCCGTCGCCGCCCGCCACGGACGGCAGCAGCTGCCGGCCGTGCGCCGTGCGCCGGGCGCCGGGCACCGGCGGCGTGCACACCCGGGCGTCCTCCCGCGCCGCGAGGAAGGGCCCGACAACGCCGTCGTTCTCCGCGCCGAGGATGGAGCAGGTGACGTAGAGCAGGCGCCCCCCCGGCGCGAGCCGTGCCCAGCAACCGTCGAGGATCGCCCGCTGGCGGGCGGCCAGCCGCGCGGCGTCCCCGTCCCGGCGCAGCACCTTGATGTCCGGGTGCCGGCGGACCACACCGCTGCCGCTGCAGGGGGCGTCGACGAGCATGCGCTGAAAGGGGGCCTCGCCGGCGAGGACGGTCGGGTCGGCGGCGTCGCCGGCGACGCAGCGCGCGGCCAGCCCGAGCCGTTCGAGGTTCTCCTCGACGCGGGCGAGGCGCGCCGGGTCCACGTCCAGGGCTGTGAGATCGCAGCCGGGCGCGATTTCCAGCAGGTGGCAGGTCTTGCCACCCGGGGCGGCGCAGGCGTCGAGGATGCGCTCGCCATTCTCCGGCGCCAGTAGCTGCGCAGCGACCTGGGCCGCTTCGTCCTGCACGCTGATCGCCCCCGCGGCGAAGCCGGGGAGGGACTCTACCGGACGCGGCCGGGTGAGGGTGATCGCGTCGGCCGACAGGATGCCTGTGCGCGCCTCGATGCCGGCCTCTGCAAGCGCGCGCAGCGCAGCCTCGCGGCCCCGGCGCAGGCGATTTACCCGCAACGTAAGCGGTGGCTGGCTGTTGTTGGCGGCCAGGATGCCCTGGAGGTCCCGGGGCCACTCCGCGCTCAGCGCCGCATAGAGCCACTCCGGGTGCGCCGCAGCGGCGGCGGCCGGCAGGGCGGCCTCGAGGCTCGCCTGCTCCCGGCGGTAGCGGCGCAGCACCGCGTTCAGCAGGCCGCGGGCCCAGCCCTTGCCGAGGGTGGCGGCAGCGGCCACGGTCTCCGCTACGGCGGCGTGGTCCGGAATGCGCGTGTCGTCGAGCTGGTAGAGCCCGATGAGCAGCAGCCCGTAGACATCCCGGTCCCTGCGGCGCAGGGGCCGGTCGAGGAGCTGCCGGGCCAGGGCGCTGAGGCGTGGCTCCAGGCGCAGGGTGCCGTAGCTGAGCTGGGCCAGGAGGGGCCGATCGCGCTCGGGGACGGTGTGCCGGGCCGCGGCGAGCAGCGTATCGAGCGAGCGTCCGCCGAGCACCCCGGCAATGACGCCGGCGGCCGCGGCCCGGGGATCAGCCGCCATCAGGCGGGGTTGATGCGGAAGTGCCTGCCCGGCGCCAGGCGCTCGGCCCGGGCGCGAAGCAGTTCGGCGACGGGTAGTCGCCGGCCCCCGGGGAATTGCAGCGTCGTCAGTCGCAGACAGCCCTCGCCGCAGGCGACAAGCAGGCCGCGGTCGTCGCCGGCGAGGATTGTGCCCGGCGCGGCCGCCGGCCCGGCGGCGGTGACCGCGTCCCAGACCCTCACCCGTTCACCATCGAGGGCCGTGTAGCAGACCGGGAAGGGATTGAAGGCGCGGATGCGCCGGGCG
>CAYFVG010000026.1:0-11518 GCA_964346365.1 uncultured Alteromonadaceae bacterium | reverse complement strand
ATCGAGGGCCGTGTAGCAGACCGGGAAGGGATTGAAGGCGCGGATGCGCCGGGCGAGCTCTGCCGCCGGGCGGTTCCAGTCCAGCGCCGCTTCTGCCTTGTCGATCTTGGCCGCGTAGCAGGCGTCGGCGTCATCCTGGGCCGCCGCGGTGGCCTGCCGCTCCGGCAGTTCGCCGAGCACGGACAGGAGCAGCGGCGGGCCGCGCTCGGCGAGGCGGTCCTGCAGGTCGCCGGCGGTGGTAGTCTCGTCGATGGGGCAGGTTGCAGTGGCGAGCATGGCACCGGTGTCCAGGCCCGCGTCCATCTGCATGATGGTCACGCCGCTCTCCCGGTCCCCGGCCTCGATGGCGCGCTGGATCGGCGCCGCGCCGCGCCAGCGCGGCAGCAGCGAGGCGTGGACGTTGAGACAGCCCCGCGCGGGGATGGCGAGCACCGCTTGCGGCAGGATCAGGCCGTAGGCGACCACCACCATGACCTCCGCGCCGCAGGCCGCGAGGGTCGCCTGGACGCCGGCATCGCGGAGCGTCGGCGGCTGCAGTACGGGCACCCCGGCGGCGCTGGCGCTCGCCTTCACCGGGCTCGCGGTGAGCCGCTTGCCGCGGCCCGCGGGGCGGTCCGGCTGTGTGAGCACCGCGAGCACCTCGTGCCCCGGTGCGGCGAGGAGTGCGTCCAGGTGGGCGCGAGCGAAGTCCGGCGTGCCCGCAAAGAGAAGCTTCACGGGGTCAGGCGCGCACGCGTTGGGCTTTTTCCAGCTTGCTGCGGATGCGCTGCCGCTTTAGCGGAGAGATGTAGTCGACGAAGAGCTTGCCGTCGAGATGGTCCACTTCGTGCTGCAGGCAGATCGCGGCCAGATCCTCGAGCTCCTCCGTAAACGCCTCGCCGTCGCGGTCCAGGGCCCGGACGCTGATGCGCCGGGGCCGGTGCACGGTCTCGTAGAAGCCCGGTACGGACAGGCAGCCCTCGTCGTACTCGTCGAGGGCCGGGTCGAGGACCTCGAACGCCGGGTTGATATAGACCTTCGGCTGGTCCCGCTCCGGGGAGGTATCCATGACCAGCAGGCGCTGATGGACGTTGACCTGGGTCGCCGCGAGGCCTATACCGCCGGCGTCATACATGGTCTCGAGGAGGTCGTCGATCAGCGTGCGCAGGGCGTCGTCCACGGACTCCACGGGCGCGGCGCGGGTGCGCAGACGCGGGTCCGGGAAGGAAAGAATGTTCATGATTGCCATCGCCAGCAGCCCTTTTTCATTGCTCCGGGGAGTCTCTCGGGCGGCGTGAATCGTCCCTCGGGGACTTGTCAGCTGCCCGCAGTCACAGCAAACTCCGATTATACAGGTCTGTTTTGCGCCCGGCGACGCCGGCTGCAACGCGGGCGTCGGGGGAAGCAGCCGTCCTGGGCGGCACCACAGTCAAGCGGGCCAGCCATGAGCAATTCGAGATCACCCGGTAGCAGATCCGTCGCGGCGGCGGCGCGGGGCTTTTTCCTCGCCGCCGCTCTGGGTTTGGCAGCGCCGCTGGCCATCGCGCTGGAGCTGGCGGAGGACGCCCCCGAGAGCTACACCGTCAGGAAAGGCGACACCCTCTGGGGCATCGCGGGCATGTACCTCGAGGAGCCCTGGCTCTGGCCGGAACTGTGGGACGTCAACCCCCAGATCGACAACCCGCACCTGATCTTCCCGGGCGACCAGCTCTACCTCACCTGGGTCGATGGCAAGCCGCGGCTCGGCGTGCGCCGGGGCCGCGACGTCAGGCTCACGCCGAACATGCGTGTCTCCCCGCGGGATCTCGCGATCCCGGTCATACCCCTCGACGAGATCGGCGCCTTCCTGCGCCGGCACCGCATCCTCGGTGCGGAGGACCTCGACAACGCCGCCTACGTGGTCGCGGCCTCGGAGGGGCGGCTCATCAGCGCCGCCGGCGACCGCGTGTACGGCCGGGGCAACTTCCCCGACGGCGAGCGCAGCTACGGCATCTACCGCGCCGGGGACGTCTACCGGGACCCGATCACCCTGGAAATCCTCGGCTATCAGGGCAAGGACATTGGTGATGCGCAGCTGCTCTCCGGCAACCGTGACGAGATCACGGAGCTCGAGGTGACCCGGGTCACCGAGGAAGTGCGGATCACCGATCGGCTGCTGCCCCTGGAGGAACGCATCCTCGATGCCACCTTCCAGCCCCGCGCGCCGGCCGTGGACCTCGAGAACGCCTTCATGATCGCCATCGACGGCGGGGTCAGCCAGATCGGCACCACGGATATCGTCGTGCTCAACAAGGGCGCCCGGGACGGTCTCGAGCGCGGCCACGTGCTCGCTATCTATCAGGCCGGGGCCGTGCAGTTCGACGAGATCGCCCGCGACAATGTCCGCCTGCCGGACGTGCGCGCGGGCCTGGCCATGGTCTTCGAGGTCGCCGAGAAGGCAAGCTATGCCCTGGTGCTCAAGGCCAGCCGGGTGCTGAAAGTGATGGACAAAGTCAAGAATCCCTAGGCTACACTGCGGGCACAGCATACCTGCGCCACAGGGAAGTGGCGCCCGCGGCGCCCCGCGCCGCCCGGCCAGGGAAGACAGATGCCCGGGAACGTCCTCGCCCACTGCCTGCTCCTCGACTACTGCGACGGCCTGACGTCGGCCGGCGCCCGCGGCCTGCTGGCCGCCTTTCCCGACAGTGAACACTGCCTCACCGCCGGCCCCCGTGCATGGCGCCGGGCCGGTCTTGGCGCCGACGCCTGCGAGGCCCTCGCGACCCGGTTGCGGCGAGGCCCCGGCCGGGAGGAGGGAGCGGCCCTGGACCGGCTCCGGGGCCTCGGCGCCGACGCCCTGCCCTGCTGCGACCCGCGCTACCCGGCGCTCCTGCACGCCATTCCGGGCCCGCCGCCCTGGCTCTATGTGCGCGGGAACCCCGCTCGCCTCGCCGCGCCGCAGGTGGCGATCGTCGGCAGCCGCAGGGCCAGCGCCCTCGGCCGACGGGCAGCGCTGGAGCTGGCGGCAGAGCTTGCGGGCGCCGGGCTCACGGTCACCAGCGGCCTCGCCCTCGGCATCGACGGCTGCGCCCACCGCGGCGCTCTCGACGGCGGTGGCGACACGGTCGCGGTCATGGCCACGGGGATCGACCAGGTCTACCCCCGCCGCCACCGCGAGCTGGCGGCGGCCATCGTCGACCGCGGTTGCCTGCTCTCGGAGCTGCGGCCGGGGGCGGGGCCGCTGCGTTCGCACTTCCCGCAGCGCAACCGGCTGATCAGCGGCCTGGCCCTGGGCACAGTGGTCGTGGAAGCCGCACTGCCCAGCGGCTCCCTGCTTACGGCGCAGGCCGCCGCGCAGCAGGGCCGGGACGTCTTCGCCCTGCCCTGGTCCCGCTTTCATCCCGGCGGCCGCGGTTGCCTGCAGCTGCTGCGCGACGGTGCCGGTCTGGTCGAGAGCGCCGCGGACGTGCTCATCGCCCTGGGCTGGCCCGGCGCCCTGCCGGCAGGGGCGACCGCGGCAGCCAGCGCACCCGACGCGGGGCTCTCGCCGGCCGCGCGCCGCCTCTTCGGCGCCCTCGATGCCGCCGAGCGTGCCCCGGACTGTCTCGCCGAGGATCTCGGGGTCGCGGTGGAGTGGGTGCTCACTGCGGTGGGAGAGCTCGAGCTCGCCGGGCTCGTGGATCGTGGTGCCGGCGGCTACCGGCGCCTGCACTGATCCGGTCTGCGCTGAGCGAGTCTTGCCTGCCCCCGGTCGCCTGCTAGAATCGCCGCTCGCCGGCAACTATCCCCAGCCCCGGCCGCGGCCCGTTGCGAGGACCGACCCATGACCGACACCCTGCCCATCGCGAGCGTCAAAGCCTACCTCCTCGGCCTGCAGGACAGGATCTGCGACGAGCTCGCCGGGGAAGACGGGCGCGAGGGTTTCTTCACGGACAGCTGGGAACGCCCCGGCGGTGGCGGCGGCCGCAGCCGGGTGCTCGCCGGCGGCGCCGTGTTCGAGAAGGCCGGGGTGAACTTCTCCCACGTCATGGGCGAGGGTCTGCCGCCGTCAGCGACCGCCGCGCGGCCGGAGCTCGCCGGCCGCAGCTACCAGGCCATGGGCGTATCGCTGGTCGTCCACCCGGAGAACCCCTACATCCCCACCTCCCACGCCAACGTGCGCCTGTTCGTGGCGGAAAAACCCGGCGAACAACCGGTGTGGTGGTTCGGGGGCGGTTACGACCTCACCCCCTACTACGGTTTCGAGGAAGACTGCGTGCACTGGCACCGCACCGCACGGGCAGCCTGTGCGCCCTTCGGCGAGGACGTCTATCCGCGCTACAAGCGCTGGTGCGACGAGTATTTCTACCTGAAGCACCGCAAGGAGCCGCGGGGTATCGGCGGCCTGTTCTACGATGACCTGAACGCGTGGGACTTCGACACCTGCTTTGCCTTCATGCGGGCCGTGGGCGACTCCTATCTCGAAGCCTACCGGCCGATCGTGCAGCGCCGCCGGGAGACGTCCTGGGGGGAGCGCGAACGGCAGTTCCAGCTCTACCGGCGCGGGCGCTACGTTGAGTTCAACCTGGTCTTCGACCGGGGCACGCTCTTCGGCCTGCAGTCCGACGGCCGCACCGAGGCGATCCTCATGTCCCTGCCGCCGCTGGTGCGCTGGGAGTACGATTACCGTCCGGAGTCCGGCACGCCGGAGGCAGCGCTCACCAGCGAGTTCCTCACCGGCCGCGACTGGCTGGCGCCGTGACGGGCCCGGAGGATCGGGCCGTGAGCAGCACGCGCAAGTTCGCCGTGTTCGGCAACCCCATCAAGCACAGCAAGTCGCCGATCATCCACGCGGCCTTTGCCGGACAGTTCGGCCACTGTATCGAGTACCGTGCTGTGCGCGTGGAGATCAACGACTTCGAGCGCTCGGCGCGGGGATTCTTCGCGGGCGGCGGCGCCGGCCTCAACGTCACCGTGCCCTTCAAGCCGGAGGCCGCGGCCCTCGCCGACCGGCTTTCGGACCGCGCCCGCCGCGCCGGCGCCGCCAACACGCTGCACCCGGCGGCCGATGGCGCCATCCTCGGCGACAATACCGACGGCCTGGGTCTCGTCCGCGACATGGTGGTGAATCTGGGCTGGGCGGTGCAGGGCGCCCGGGTACTGGTCCTCGGCGCCGGCGGCGCCGCCCGTGGCGTGCTGGAGCCGCTGCTGCTGGAGGGGCCGCACAGCCTGTTCATCGCCAATCGCACAGGGGCCAAGGCCGAGGCGCTGGCCGCCGCCTTCGGCGAGCTGGGCAGCGTTGCCGGCGGCGGCCTCGACGCCCTCGAGGGGCGGGCCTTCGACCTCGTGATCAACGCCACCAGCGCCGGGCTCGCCGGTGAGGTACCACCGCTGCCGCCGGCGATGCTCACCGAGCGCAGCTGCTGCTACGACATGGTCTACGGCCCCGAACCCACGGCGTTCATGCGCTGGGCCGCGCAGCACGCGGCCTGGGCCGTGTCCGACGGCCTCGGCATGCTCGTCGAGCAGGCCGCGGAATCGTACTACCGCTGGCACCAGGCCCGGCCGGAAACCGGCCCGGTTATCCGCCAGGTCCGCGAGGTGCTCGCCGCCGCCTAGGGTCCTGAGTCAGGACACTAGTGGCCCGTCGCCAGGCGGCGCGCGCCGGGCACGGCAGCGAGGCTTCGCGGTAGGGAGCGGGTGTTCATGGCGTTATCTTTGCTGAATCATCAGCTCGCGCCCTCGAGTTCAGCGAGATGGCTGTCTTTGAGGCGGACATAGTTATCCGCGCTATAGCGGAAATAGTCCCGCTCCGCATCGCTCAAGGGGCGTTGCTGTCGCACCGGGGCGCCGGCGTAAAGGTAGCCGCTCTCCAGCCGCTTGCCCGGCGTGACCAGGGCCCCGGCGGCGATCACCACCTCGTCTTTCACCACGGCGCCGTCCATGACCGTGGCCCCCATGCCTACCAGCACCCGGTCGCCGATGCGGCAGCCGTGGAGGGTGGCGTTGTGGCCGACGGTGACCTCGGCGCCGATGGCCAGGGGCCAGCCGTCGGGGTTGTAGGGGCCGGCGTGGGTGATGTGCAGCACGCTGCCGTCCTGGATGCTCGTGCGATCGCCGATGGTAATCCAGTGCATGTCGCCGCGCACCACGGCGTTCGGCCAGATGGAGACGTCGTCGCCGAGGGTGACGTCCCCCAGGACTACCGCAGATGGATCGATGAGCACCCGCTCGCCCAGCTGCGGTCGGTGGCCGCCGTAGCTGCGCAGGCTGCTGGTGGTGTCATGGCGCATGCTGTCCCCCTGAACTTGCTAGAATAGTCAGTGTAACCAGCTGTTGATCCCTCGAGCACGGAGCTTTTCCATGGAACCGCCCTCCCGGCCCCGCCGCCGCTTTATCGCCGGCGCTGTCTGTCCCCGCTGCGCGGCCATGGATCGCCTTGTGGTGGACCTGGAGACGGATCACCGGGAGTGCGTTGCCTGCGGCTTCAGCGAGGCGCGGCCGGCGCCGCCGCCGGCCGAGGTGCCGACGCGGGTGACCCGCGCAGCCGCCCGGCGCAAGGATGCGGTGGCGGAAGCTGTCACTCTTATCGACCCGGCCAGCCCCCCGGAGGACCGCTAGCCCGCGAGCCAGCGCCCGCGCCGGCTGTAGTCGACAAACACCCAGCCGAGGGCCACGCCCCGGGCCAGGTTGAACAGGCTGAAGGCGAGCCAGAGACCGTCGTTGCCCAGCGGTCGGGTCAGCCACCACGCCGGCAGGTAGATGATGAGGGCGCTCAGCCACATGGTTGTCATCATCGGCCGCGTTTCCGCGGCGCCGATGAATATCCCGTCCAGCAGATAGCTTGGCGCCGCCAGCAGCGGCAGCGCCACGAGCCAGCCGCTGTGGTCGGCGAGCACCGCCTGCACGCTTGCAAGATCCGTGAGCAGGGGGAACAGCAACGGCCGGCCAGCGTAGATGATGGCGCTGATCGCCAGGGCGCTCCCGGTGCTCCAGAGCGCGCAGCGGCGCACCACGTGACGGAAGCCGGGCAGATCCCGCGCCCCGAGGCGCTCTCCGGCCAGGCCCTCGGCCGCATAGGCGAAGCCATCGAGGGAAAACGCCGCAAAGAGCAGGAATTGCAGCATCAGGGCGTTCCCCGCGAGGACGTCCTGGCCGAGCTTTTCTCCCGCGGCGGTGAAGAAGGCAAAGCAGCCGAGCAGGCAGAAGGTGCGCAGGAACAGGTGGCCGTTGGCCCGCCAGAGCTGCCGGTAGCCGTGGCGGTCCGCGAGGGCCCGGCGCAGGGCCCCGGCGGCGAGCCGGATGCCCGCGCGGCGCACGGCGAGGACCGCAACCGCGAGGCCCAGGTACTCGGCGCAGGCGGTGGCGAGGGCCGCTCCATCGCTGGCCAGCCCGAGACCGAGGATGAACAGGATATCCAGGGCGATGTTGCTGCCGTTGGTCACCAGCAGGATGGCCATGGGCCAGCGTGTGTCCTGGCGGCCGATGCACCAGCCGACCACCGCATAGGTCGCCAGTACCGCCGGCGCGCTCAGTAGCCGCAGCCTGACGTAACCCGATGCCGGCACCGCAAGCGCCGGGTCCGGCTGCATGAGCGAGAGGCCAAGGCTCAGCCACAGCGGGTGCAGGAGCACGATGGCGGCGGCGATCGCCACGCCGAGGGCCGCGGAGCGGGCGAGCACCCGGAACGCCTCCTGCGGATCGCCGGCGCCGCCGGCCCGGGCCACGAGCCCGGTGGTGCCCATGCGCAGGAAACTGAAACCCCAGTAGAGGAACGAAAGCACGGCGCTGCCGATGGCCACAGCGCCCAGGTAGCGGGTGCTGTCGAGGTGGCCCAGGATCGCCGCATCCACCAGTCCGAGGGTCGGGATGGACACGTTGGCGAGGATCGCCGGCCAGGCGATTCCCCAGATCTTGTGGTCCAGGCGCCGATTAGCTGTCACGGATGGTACTTCCCCTCCTTGTCACCCCCGGGATGATCTGCGCACAAATCGGTTACGTGTCGGGGCGCCTTTGGCTAAACTCTCGCGGGTCTGTACTGCGGTATTGTGTTGCAGTGCAGCAGTGCCCACTTCGTGCTCGCCCACGCCGGCCACCGGGCCCTAAGGGCCAGGGCGCTCTGCGGCTCGACGAACCTGAACCAGTGATGTCTTCAGGCCCGGAACTGGAGGAGCCCTCGATGTCCTTTCATGCAGGTAGCAGGCTGCCCTATAAAAGACTGCCGTGTAGAGGACTGTTCGCTCTTGCGGCCGGTTCCCTGGCCGCGCTCCCGGGCCTCGCGCTCGCGGCCGGCGGTGAGAAGAACGCGCTCAACACGCCCGTCGGTGTCACCGACGTCGGGCGGTCCATCGTCGATCTGCCCATGATCATCCTGTGGATCGGCGTCGCCGTCGGCGCCCTGGTTTTCGCGGTGATG
Organism: uncultured Alteromonadaceae bacterium; assembly: GCA_964346365.1. Taxonomy (GTDB): domain Bacteria; phylum Pseudomonadota; class Gammaproteobacteria; order Pseudomonadales; family Halieaceae; genus Pseudohaliea. The sequence continues at coordinate 3,165 of CAYFVG010000026.1, read as the reverse complement.
TTCTCCTCCATTCTCTATCATCGCAAGCCCCGCGGCGTGACGGTCCCGCGGCGTGAAGCCGGCGCGGCGCTCCGCGCGCTAACTGTGGAATCGCTGAGGAAACGACCATGAGTGACGCCGCACCGCTGGTTCTCGTGGACGGGTCGTCCTACCTGTACCGGGCCTTCCACGCCCTGCCGGAACTCACTACCTCTACCGGCGAGCCGACCGGCGCGGTGCGCGGCGTCATCAGCATGCTGCGCCGACTGCTCAAGGACTACCCCGGGAGCACCGTGGCCGTGGTCTTCGACGCGCCGGGCAAGACTTTCCGCGACACGCTCTTCGCCGAGTACAAGGCCCAGCGCCCGCCCATGCCCGACGACCTGCGCGCCCAGGTCGAGCCGATCCACGCCATCGTCCGCGCCATGGGCCTGCCGCTCCTCTGCGAGGCGGGGGTCGAGGCGGACGACGTTATCGGCACTCTGGCGCGGGAAGCCGCGGGCCGCGGCCGCGCCGTGGTGATCTCCACCGGCGACAAGGACATGGCGCAGCTGGTGGACGGGCATATCACCCTGGTGAACACCATGACGGAGACGGTGCTCGACGAGGCCGGCGTCGAGGAAAAATTCGGCCTGCCGCCGTCGCTCATCATCGATTACCTCGCGCTCATGGGCGACAAAGTGGACAACATCCCCGGCGTACCCGGCGTCGGCGGGAAGACGGCGCTCGGCCTGCTGCAGGGTCTCGGCAGTCTCGACACCATCTACGCGGACCTCGACAAGGTTGCCGAGCTGCCGCTGCGCGGGGCGAAAAGCCTGGGCAGGAAGCTGGCGGAGCAGGAGGACAAGGCCCGCCTGTCCTATCAGCTCGCCACCATCAAGACCGACGTGGCGCTGCCCTTCGCCCCCGGGGACCTCGCGGCCGGCGAGCCGGACAGCGATGCCCTGGTCGAGCTGTACACGCGGCTGGAGTTCAAGGGCTGGCTGGAGGAGCTGCTCGGGGAGGGAGCGACACCCGCGCTCGCCACCGCCGCTGGCGAGATCGACCGCGACGGCTACGCCACGGTGACCACCGAGGCCGACCTGGACGCCTGGCTGGAGCGGCTGACGTCTGCCGACCTCTTCGCCTTCGATACCGAGACCACGAGCCTGAACTACATGGTCGCGGACATTGTCGGCGTCTCCTTCGCTGTGGCCCCCGGCGAGGCGGCCTACGTACCGCTGGCGCACAGCTATACCGGCGCCCCCGCGCAGCTCGATCGCGACACCGTTCTGGCGAGGCTGAAACCGCTGCTCGAGGATCCGGCGCAGGGCAAGGTGGGCCAGAATCTCAAGTACGATGCCAGCGTGCTCGCCCGCTACGACATCCAGCTGGCCGGCGTGCGCTTCGACACCATGCTCGAGTCCTACGTGCTCGACTCCACGGCCACCCGTCACGACATGGACAGCCTGGCCCTCAAATACCTCGGCCACCGCTCGATCGCCTTCGAAGAGGTCGCCGGCAAGGGCGCGAAGCAGCTCACCTTCGACCAGGTGCCGGTAGAGCAGGCTGCGCCCTACGCCGCCGAGGATGCGGACGTGACCCTGCGTCTGCACGCCATGCTCTGGCCGCAGCTCGAGGCGGAGCCGTCGCTGAGGACGGTCCTGGAGGAGATCGAGCTGCCGCTGGTGCCGGTGCTGTCCCGTATGGAGCGCCACGGCGCGCTCATCGACCGCGACCGCCTCGCCGCGCAGAGCACTGCCCTGGGCAAGCGCCTCGAGGCGCTGGAGGGCGAGGCCCACGAGCTTGCCGGCGGCCCCTTCAACCTGGGCTCTCCCAAGCAGCTCGGGGAGGTGCTCTTCGAGCGCCTGGGCCTGCCGGTGCTGCGCAAGACACCGAAGGGCGCTCCCTCCACAGCGGAGGAGGTGCTGCAGGAGCTGGCCCTCGACTACCCGCTGCCCAAGGTGCTCCTGGAGCACCGGGGTCTGTCCAAACTGAAGTCCACCTACACGGACAAGCTGCCGACGCTGGTGAACCCGGAGACGGGCCGCCTGCACACCTCCTACCACCAGGCCGTGACCGCTACCGGCCGCCTCTCCTCCTCGGACCCGAACCTGCAGAATATCCCGATTCGCACGGAGGAGGGCCGGCGCATCCGCCAGGCCTTCGTGGCCCCGCCCGGCTATCTGCTGCTCGCCGCGGACTACTCGCAGATCGAGCTGCGCATCATGGCTCACCTGTCCGGCGACAAGGGCCTGCTCACCGCCTTCAACGACGGTCTCGACGTGCACCGCGCCACCGCCGCGGAAGTCTTCGCCACGGACCTGGACAAGGTCTCGACGGAGCAGCGGCGCAAGGCCAAGGCAATAAACTTCGGCCTGATCTACGGCATGTCCGCCTTCGGCCTCGCCCGCCAGCTCCACCTCGGCCGCGGCGAGGCCCAGGAGTATATCGACCGCTATTTCCAGCGTTACCCGGGCGTCGCCGACTACATGGAGCGCACCCGCGCCAGCGCCCACGAGCGCGGCTACGTGGAGACGCTTTTCGGCCGCCGCCTCTACCTCCCGGAAATCAATGCCCGCAACAAGCAGCGCCAGCAGGCCGCCGAGCGCACGGCGATCAACGCGCCGATGCAGGGCACGGCGGCGGACATCATCAAGCGCGCGATGCTGGCCGTGGATCACTGGCTGGCCGCGGAAGCCCCGGCCGTCCGCCTGGTGATGCAGGTGCACGACGAGCTCATCCTGGAGGTACCGGAGGATGTCGTCGACGCCATCTCCCCGGCCCTCTGTGAGCGCATGGCCGCCGCCGCCGAACTCGCGGTACCGCTCCTGGTCGAGGCCGGCAGCGGCCACAACTGGGACGAGGCCCACTGAACCGAATTATTCATGTTGCGCCGTGGCGCCCCGGCGATCAGCAATCGCCCCGGAAAGCTGCGAAGAGCCAATTTTTTTGCCGCGCCGGGGAACCAGCATGCGCCAGGCCTGTCTATGGGGTTGTGGCGCAAGCCACACCGGGTATTTGCGTCATCCCCGGCGCAAATACCTCTTTCTCTTCCCCTGAGAAAGCCAAGCCTGCCCGGCCAGTGCTCCCCCTCTGCACTCGCCGGGCTTTTTTATGCCGGTCTTATTCCTCCTGGTTCTGATCGCTCTTCATTGGGGGATTTGTAGCTGGGCCTGGGTGCTTTGTTGTTTGCGCCGGGGGCGC
>CAYFVG010000025.1:0-17145 GCA_964346365.1 uncultured Alteromonadaceae bacterium | reverse complement strand
ACCTTGTCGTCGGAGATTTCGACGTAGCCCTGCTTTGCAAGGTCCTGAAGCAGCCCCTTCCCGTCGTCCAGAAGGTCTTCATAGGCCGACAGCTCGAGATTGCACAACAGCGTGTTCAGCGCCGCGTTGCACCGCTGCTCCTTTTCACTGACGAGCTCCCCGGTGCAGAGAGGCAATTCGCCCCGGCGCAGGGACTCGCGCCACTCGGCCAGCTGCACCTGGTTCTGGATATTGGCTTCACGAAGCTGGCTGATCGCGTCGGCGCCGAAACCGTAGAGATCGCCGGTATCCCGGTCCGTATAGCCCACCCAGTTGCGGTGAAGATGGCCGGCGTTTTTCGCCCGGGTCAGGGCGTCGTCTTCACCGGCGAAACAATCGAGACCCAGCCATTCGTAGCCGTGCTCCATGAGCACCTCGCTGACAATGTTGAACATGGCGACTTTGTCTGCCAGTGAGGGCAACCCCTCCACGGCCAGGGCGCGCTGATGCTTGAACACCTCCGGGCGCGGTGAAAACGTCTGGCACAGGATACGGTCGGGCGCGAGAGCGACCATATTCCGCACGGTTCCGTTTACGGTCTTGATGGTCTGATTCGGCAGTCCATAGACGAGATCCATGGTGATGGTCTCGAAGCCCTCCGCGCGCGCACTGCCGATGACGTCTTCGAGCACGCCGAGTGAGTGCGAGCGCCCGATGGCCAGCTGCACGCTGCTGTCCAGGTCGCGGATCTGCAGATCCAGCGTTGTGAAGCCGAGACCTTGCAGGAGGCTAAGCTGTGATCGGGAGCAGCGCTTCGGATTCGCTTCCAGCGAGGCCAGCGTGTCGCTACCGAGGTGGAAGTGGCGATCGATGATGTCCATAAGCTGGACAAGTTGCGTGTCACTCAGGTAATTGGGTGTACCGCCGCCGAGGTGGAGCTGGCTGAGCGGCAGACCCCGGCCGATGCGATCCGTGACCATACTGATCTCGCGTTCCAGATCAGCAATGTAGTCGTCTATCTCCTGGCCGTTGTGCGTGACCGTGGTGTGATGATCGCAGTTCAGGCAGCGCGAGGGGCAGAAGGGCAGCCTTACATGCACCGAGAGTGGACCGTCACCGGCGTTCTTCCCGGCGAGCAGGCTGGCGTAGTCTCCCGGCGTCAGCCCGAGGTCGGTGGCCGCAAAAAGCTCTGGCAGCGCGTCGTCGTCGGTACTGTCCACTTGGAGAGAGAAGGGTGGTGTTGCCAAGGGGCTCATAGGGGACCTCCGAGGGCGCGACGCAATAGAGCGGGCACTAGATTGGGCAACAAAGCCGGCAGCAAATCCAGGGGAGGCAGTTTCGCCGCCGTTCGATCCCGATGACACGGGGGTAGGGCTTGTGCTGAGGCCATCACGTCCGGTCAAGACTGTTTATCTTGATCTCTAGAATAGATGCGCGCCCGCCCGCTGTCAAAAAAATCGGACACTCGCCCGGAGGCCTGTCAGCCCGAACCCACCTTGCGGGGCGTACCGGGCGCCGCTGCGGCCGCTTTGGGCCGCGGCGGTGCCTCGGGCCCGGACTTGCCGCGGGCCTGGTCCGCCGCGCTGACAGCCCACTGCCAGAGCGCCGAATCGCGCAGCGGCAGCACCATAAACCAGTGCTCGAGGACCGCCAGGGCGAGCAAGGAGCAGACCAGCGTGTTGCCGAGGCGACCGAAGTCGTCCCCGGCACCCAGGGCCGCCCGCAACAGCAGCACGGCGCCGGCCGTGCCCAGCGTGACCGAAACGGGAAACAGGAAGTTCATGCGCCGTTTCGGCATGTATGTGATGAGGTAGCGGCTGCGCTCCGGGAGCCACTGCTCGTTGAAATTGGAGACGCCGAGGTACAGGTTGAGCTTGGCGCTCCAGCGCATGATCCACAGCACCAGGTAGGTGCCGGTGGCGACCTGGTTCGCCCCGCCCCAGCTCAGGGCAATGATCGCCAGGCCGGCGCCGGCCACGGCCAGCTCGTGGTGAATACTCGTGCCGAGGGCGAGACGGAACCGTGGCCAGCCCCGCAGCCCCGCGGGGCACGGGCGCTTGTGGGTGCCCGTGATGAAATCCATCAGGTAGCTGATTTCGAGCCAGCCCCAGACCGCAAGGGCGATAGCGAACCCTGCGGCGGCGCCCAGCGGTGTCGCGTCCCGCGCCACCTGCGGTAGCAGTGTGAGGCTGAACAGGCTCACGGTAGAGAAGGCCAGTACGCTCCAGCGGTGGCTCCTGCGCGGCAGCAGGTTGAGGTAGAGAATCACCCCGGTACTCACCCACCAGCCCAGGAGGGCGGTCAGGAAGGCGACAAGATAGGCGGACACGGGGCGGGGCGGCCTCAGAGGCGCTGGGCCGACAGGAGCGCCGCGAAGGACGTCTCGTTGGTCGGGCCGAAGGCGACGAGGTTGACCTCGTTGTCGATTGCCGTGTCGGAGAGGACCAGGCTGCCGTCCGCGAAGCGGGCGAGGAGGAACGGGGGCCGCATGCCGACGTCCCGGGCCCGCCGGGCGCGCGCCATGCTGCGCATGATGCCGCGGATGAAACTGTCCTCCGCCGGCGCGAGTTTGGCGATGCGGTCGCCGCTGTCGACATCGAAGACATGGACGAGGCCGTCGCGGACGTCCTCGAAGCGCAGAAGCCGACTCTCGACCATGGCGCCGCGGGGTTGCGCCGGCGGCTCGTAGCCGGAGAGGCGAAGGCTGGCGACGCCGATCACCGTGAACACCACGACCGCGCCGATCGCCGAGGCAATCCAGCGCGAGAGGGGCCAGGGCGTCTGCGTCGCCACGCTCACGCCAGGGCGCCCGCGGGGGCGAGGCGGTCGTCGCTGGACGCGTGCTCGCGTCCGGACTGCGCGGCTACGGCGACGTCGTCGCTGCCCGCCGCCACGGCGGCAGTCAGCGCCTCGGCCATCTTCTCGGCCTCGGGCACGCTGCGCAGGCAGGGAATCACCGGCGAGAGGCGCCAGGGGCGAGCGTGTGGCCACAGGGCCCAGTAGGAAATCCACTCACCCTCGGCCAGGCGCAGGGCGATGTCGCCGGTGCCGTCGCCAAAGGCGCGCAGGTCCGCAGCGTCGATGCGATCCAGGGGCAGGTTGATCATCATCGGCAACGCCACGCCGAAGCGCAGCACAACCCGGCGGTTGGTGAGCGTGTATACCGTGGTCCGGGCGTAGAGCATGCCGAGGCCGCAAAGGATACCGAGCCCAAGCGCTGCCAGCGCCAGCTGCCAGCCCAGGCTGGCAAAGCCTTCCATGACCCCGCCACCCCGGCTGTAGTGATAGACCTGGTGCGCCCCGATAAGGAGAGCGAAATAGGCCGCGATCTGCACCGTGTGGAAGGTCCGCCGTGCCATGCTCCACCATTCGGGCTCAACCCGGCAGAGAATCTCCTCGCCCTCGGGCAGTTCCTCCGGCAGGCCGCGGATCGGTTCGTGATCGTGCTCGTTGTTGGGTTGGGGATGACTCATAGCAGGGGCTCCGTTCGCTCGCGGGTACCGTAGAGCGTGCCGCCGCCCACGTAGGCGGAGACACGGTCCTCCTCCTGGAGGGTGATCTGGTCCGGATCGGCCAGTGTCGGCATATTGGCAAACTGCGCGGCCCGGAGACAATGCACCTTCACGGTGCCGTCGCGACGGACGCGCGACAGAGTCACCGGCACCAGGGCGCGTTTACCGTTTTCCTTGACCTCGATTTCCAGGTAACGGACCTGTGGTTCGCTGCGATCAACCCACAGGTCGGTGACGGTCGCGGCCACCTCGTCGTCGAGCCCCACTACGTCCTTGCCGCGCGGGTCCGGATCCCGCTCGGCCACCTTGAATTCCGTGGCTACGCGCATGGGCACGACCTTCGGCTCACCCTCAAAGGTCAGGTCCGGAAAGTCCGGGCGCACCGCCCATGCCGCCGGGCCCACACCATCGACCAGCGGGTCGCCGGTGGGATGGTAGGGGTCACTGTAGTGTCCCGTGGTGCGCTTCGCCTTGAGTTCGTACTCCGGCGGGTCCTCCCCGGGGCGCACAACATCGCCGGCATCGTGCAGCATGTCGTAGGTATGCGGATCGGGCATACCGGGGAAACCCACCACCTTCACGTTGCGGTAGTCGTCGGTCTGCAGGGGATAGCCTTCGCGCTTGGTTTCGCGGTGCAGATACAGCACCAATAGGAAAAAGAAAAGCCAGAACGCGTACAGCGTCATCTGGGCTACGTCCATATAGCCGGTCATTGCTCCAATCATGTCAGCACCTCCATCAGGGCTTGCTCATTCGGGAAAATCCGGGAGGTAGAACGCCGGCTGGCGCTCGACCTCGTCTTGCGGGCCGCGTACCAGCGGCCCTATCGTGATCAACGCGGTGAACAGCACCGCGATCTCAAGGTGGTAGACGGCGCCGTAGCCGGTCGCCGGCCCGGCGAGGGCCTCGCCCAGGGCGCCGCTGGCGGCCAGGTGACCGACCGTGTCCCGTAGCGCGCCACCGGCGGCGATGGCGAGGCCGGTAGCGGTGGCCTGCACCGCGCCCCAGGCGCCGAGGGCGAGACCGGCCTGGCCGTCCTCGCCCAGGCGCATGGCGGCAGTCAGCGTGCCGACGGCAAACAGGCCGCCGCCGAGGCCGATGGCAAAGGTACCGAAGCGGAACAGACCCGCGGCGCCGAGGGGGGCCGAGAGCACGACCGCCGCAAAGGCAAAGATCCCGACCAGCGCGCCGTAGGCGGCAAGGCGTATCGGGTCGGCGCCGCGGCCGAGCTGCCGGGACGCGAAGGCAAAGGCGCAGAGCATGCCGATAGCGAAGATCGCAGTCAGGGCAGTTGTGGCGCCCACGGAGAGGCCGAGCACTTCACCGCCGTAGGGCTCGAGAAGAATATCCTGCATGCTGAAACCGGCGCTGCCCAGCGCGACGGCGACGAGGAGGCGCGCGGTGCGTCCCTCGCTGCACAGGTGGCGCCAGGCTTCCCGGAACGGCGGGCGCTCCGCGGCGCGGTTGCGCGCGGGGTTGCGGGCCTCCTGCTTCCACAGGGCGGCGATGTTCAGCACCGCCGTGAGGGCAGCGGCGCCCTGGATCACCTGGATGAGGCGCACCGGGCTGAAGTCCGCAAGCAGGAAGGAAAAGGCGAAGGAGCTGCCGATCATGCCGATGAGCAGCATGACGTAGAGCAGGGCGACCACGCGCGGACGGTTGTCATCACTGGCGAGGTCCGTGGCCAGCGCGAGGCCGGCGGTCTGGGTGGTGTGCAGGCCGGCCCCGACGAGCAGGAAGGCCAGGCCGGCCGCTGCGGGGCCGACCCAGGCCGGTCCCATGGCCGGATCCCAGAGCACCAGTAACGCGAACGGCATGATGGCGAGGCCGCCGAACTGGGCGAGGCTGCCGAGCCAGATATACGGCACCCGCCGCCAGCCCAGCGCCGAGCGATGGTGGTCACTGCGGAAGCCGATGAGCGCCCGGGCCGGGGCGAAGAGCAGGGGCAGGGACACCAAGACGGACACCAGCCAGGCGGGCTGGTCAAGCTCGAGCACCATGACCCGGTTGAGCGTGCCGTTCAGAAGCACGATGGCCATGCCCACGGACACCTGGAACAGCGACAGGCGCAGCAGCCGGCCCAGCGGCAGCTCCTCGGTGACCGCATCGGCAAAGGGCAGCCAGCGCGTCCCCAGCCGGGACAGGACCTTCTGAGTTATCGCCACCGATCGCTTCACCCGGCGCTGGCCTCCTGCCGGCAGAGTTCGCAGGCCTGGGACGTGTAGAAGCCGCTCTTGACCCGGCGGCTGCGGCCCGGGGTCCACGCTTCGAGGCCCGGTGCCGCCGCCAGGTCGGCGTACAGACGTTTCTCGCCGATGGGCACGATGGCCGGCGCGCGGTCGCCGCGCGGGAACAGCCCACCGACCGCGTGCAGGGTCGCCAAGAGCGGGGTGCGCGGCGCGAAGGTGAACAGGATCCCGCGGCGCACGTTTGCCGCCAGCCGCGCCAGCACCTCGACGGCGTGATGCGGGTCGTAGTGGATGACCGAGTCCATGGCGATAATATAGTCGAAATTCTCGCCGGCCACCGACGCCATGTCGCCGACCCGGAAATCGATATGGCCGGGCGCCAGGTCCGCGGGCTGTCGCTCCCGCGCCAGCTCGACCAGCGTCGGCGACAGGTCGATGGCGACGACGCTGGCGCCCCGGCGCGCCGCCTCGACGCTGAAGGCACCGGTGCCGCAGCCGGCATCGAGCACCCGGAGCCCTGCGAGATCGGCGGGCAGCCAGGACAGCAGCGTGGCGCGCATCTCGTCACGGCCGGCCCGCACCGTCTGGCGGATGCGGCTGACCGGGGCGTCGGAGGTGAGGGCCGACCAGGCATCTGCAGCCGTGCGATCGAAGTAGGTTTCGATCTCCGAGCGGCGCTCGTCGTAGCTCGTGCTCGCCATCAGTCAAAGCCCAGGAAGTCGAAGAGGTCGCGATCCTTCATGGGGATGACCTCCTGCGGCTCGATGCCGCGGAGCAGGGACTCGGCGAGGTCCAGGTATTCCTGCTGGACCTCGTCGAGGCCCTCGCAGGGATCCATCTCGAACAGCGTGCACTTCTTCAGGCGGCTGCGGCGGATGACGTCCAGCGCCGGGAAGTGGGCGAGGCGCTTCAGGCCCACGGCCGCGTTGAAGCGGTCGATCTCGTCGGTCTGCTCGCTGCGGTTGGCGATGACGCCGCCGAGGCGCACCTTGTAGTTCTTCGATTTCGCGCCGATGGCCATCGCGATGCGGTTCATGGCGAAGATCGAATCGAAGTCGTTGGCGGTGACCACCAGGGCGCGCTCGGCGTGCTGCAGCGGCGATGCGAAGCCGCCGCAGACCACGTCGCCGAGGACGTCGAAGATGACCACATCCGAGTCCTCGAGGAGGTGGTGCTGCTTGAGCAGCTTGACGGTCTGACCGACCACGTAGCCCCCGCAGCCGGTGCCCGCGGGCGGGCCGCCGGCCTCGACGCACATGACGCCGTTGTAGCCCTCGTGGACGAAGTCCTCGATCTGCAGCTCTTCCGAGTGGAACTCGACCTCTTCGAGCGCGTCGATGACCGTGGGCATGAGGGCCTTGGTCAGCGTGAAGGTCGAGTCGTGCTTGGGATCGCAGCCGATCTGGATAACCCGCTTGCCCAGCTTCGAGAAGGCGACCGACAGGTTCGACGAGGTCGTGGACTTGCCGATCCCGCCCTTGCCGTAGACGGCGAAGACCTGGGCCTGGCCGATGTCGATTTCCGGATCGAGGTGGACCTGGACACTGCCATCGCCATCGGGTGGGGTGTCGGCTCGATCGACGAGTTGAACGGGGATGTTATTGTCGAGATTCATGCAGCTACCTCTTCTGTGACGCCTTCGAGCCAGTCCTCGAGGTCCTCGCCGGCACGGCGGAGGGCTTCGAGGGTGGCGTCGTCGGGGCTCCAGTATTGGCGATCGTGGGCCTCGAGGAGCCTGTTGGCAACCTTGACCGACGCCGCGGGGTTGAGTTTGGCGAGACGCTCGCGCATTTCCTCATCGAGGATGAAGGTCTCGGAGAGCTTCTGGTAGACCCAGGGCGCTACCTGCCCGGTGGTGGCCGACCAGCCCATGGTGTTGGTCACATGGGACTCGATCTGGCGCACACCCTCGAAGCCGTGCTCGAGGACGCTCTCGTACCACTTCGGGTTGAGAACGCGGGTGCGGGTTTCCAGGGCCACCTGCTCGTCGAGGGTGCGGACCTTGCCGTTGCTGGTGGTCTGGTCGGAGATGTAGATCGGCACGTCTTCACCGCGGGAGCGCTTGACGGCCCGGCTGATCCCGCCGAGCGTATCGAAATACTGGTCCAGCGTGGTGACGCCGACCTCGACGGAATCGAGGTTCTGGTAGGCCAGCTGCACGTTTGACAGCACGGAATTCAAAAGCTTTGCCTGCGGCGCGGACTTCCCGGAGCGACTGTACGCATAACATTTGCGCGAGGTATAGGTATCGGCGAGCTCGCCCTCATCCTCCCAGCGGCTGTTGTCGACCAGCAGGTTGACGTTGGAGCCGTAGGCGCCCTCGGCGTTGGAGAACACCCGCAGCGCGGCCGTTTCCAGGTCGCAGCCGTGCTCCGCCTGATACGCCAGGGCGTGCTTGCGGACAAAGTTCATGCTCGCCGGCTCGTCCGCCTCGGCGGCCAGATAGGCGGCCTCCGCGAGCATGCGGGTCTGCAGCGGCAGCAGGTCCCGGAAGATGCCGGATAGGGTGATAATCACGTCGATGCGCGGCCGGCCCAGGGCCTCGAGGGGGGTGAGCACGGCGCCGCAGACGCGGCCGTAGCCGTCGACCTTCGGCTCGGCGCCCATGAGCGCCAGGGCCTGGGCGATGGGGCCGCCCTCGTTCTTGAGGTTATCCGAGCCCCACAGCACCAGGGCGATGGACTCGGGAAGACCATTGCCCTCGCCGACGTGCCGGTCGAGGAGTGTCTGCGCCTGCCGGGTGCCGTCGCGCAGGGCGAAGCGGCTGGGCAGACGGAAGGGATCGAAGCCGTGCACATTGCGGCCCGTGGGCAATACATCCGGTGTCCGCAGCAGGTCGCCACCGGGAGCCGGCCGGATGAAACGCCCGTCGAGGGCCCGGAGAAGAGCGTCCAGCTCGCTGTCCGTGCCGAGCATGAGTGCCGTCCGGGAGAGCTGGCGGCAGGCCTCCAGCAGCGTTTCCGGGTCGGCGTCGTCGCCCTGCGCCTGCGCCAGCTGTGCGGCGACGGCCTCTGCTTCCTCGCCGTCGAGCAGGGCCGCCAGCCTGGCCCGGTCGAGATCGAGGTCGTAACTCGCCAGGGCAATGGAGCCGAGCATATCGAGCTGCTCATCGCGCGTCGGTGCTTCGCCGACCACGTGCAGGCCGTAGGGAATCAGCGTCTCTTCCACCTCGATAAGCTGCCGGCGCAGGTTCTCGATCGCGTCGGCGGAGGTCTCGTCCCAGGCGGATTCGTCGGCGCAGAGCCCGAGCTCCACGGCCTGGCTCTGGATCAGCGCGGCGAGATCCGCGCGGGCCTCGGCGCCCTTGTCCTGCTCGCCGCGCCAGCGGTCGATGGAGGCCTTGAGGTCGAGCAGGCCCTTGTAGAGGTCGGACTGGGACACCGGCGGCGTCAGGTAGCTGACCAGGGTGGCCGCGGAGCGGCGCTTGGCGATGAGGCCCTCGGAGGGGTTGTTGGCACCGTACAGATAGAAGTTCGGCAGGTCGCCGATAAGCCGGTCCGGCCAGCAGCTGCCGGCCATGCCCGCCTGCTTGCCGGGCATGAATTCGAGGGCGCCGTGGGTGCCGTAGTGGAGTACCGCGTCGGCCCCGAAGTCTTCGCGCAGGTAGCGGTAGAAGGCGCTGAAGGCGTGCGTGGGCGTGAAGCCGCGCTCGAAAAGCAGGCGCATGGGATCGCCCTCGTAGCCGAAGCCCGGCTGTACGCCGATCAGGACATTGCCGAACTGCGCGCCCATGACGAAAAGATTGCGCCCGTCGGTCAGTGCCTTGCCGGGCGCCGGCCCCCACTGGGCCTCGATCTCCTTCAGGTAGGTCTCGCGGGCGACGTGGTCGTCGGCGGGAATGCGTGCATGCACGTTGGCCATGGCGCCGTACTGGGCGGCGTTGCCCTCGATGATGGCGCGGCGCAGGGCGTCCACGTCCTCGGGCATGGTCACGGTGTAGCCCTGGGCCTGCATGGCCCGGAGCGTGTTGAAGAGCGATTCGAAGACCGCGAGGTTGGCGGCGGTCCCGGTGTTCCCGGCGTGCGGCGGGAAGTTGAAGATGACGACGGCGACCTTGCGCTCGGCGCGCTGGCCGCGGCGCAGGGACACCAGCCGTTCGACCCGGCTCGCCAGCATGTCGACCCGCTCCGGGTGGGCGCGCATGTCGTGCTCGCTGGCACCCTCGGCGGCGTCCGAGCGGCCGCCGAAGACCGCCGGCCCCGTGGCGCCGTCGAGTTCCGGTATGGCTACCATCATCGTTGCCTCGATGGGCATCAGGCCGTTTTCGGAAGCCTCCCACTGCTCCAGGCTCTGGAACTCCAGGGCGTGGGCGGCGAGGTAGGGGACATCCAGCTTCGCCAGCATGTCTTCCGCGGCCTTCGAGTCATTGTAGGCGGGGCCGCCGACCAGGGAGAAGCCGGTCAGGGACAGCACCGCGTCGATGACCGGTTCCCCGTCCTTGAGGAAGTACTTTTCCACCGCCGGCCGGGCGTCGAGGCCGCTGGCGAAGGCGGTGATCACGCGCAGCCCGCGCTCGCGCAGGGCGTTGATAACGGCGTCGTAGTGGCCGGCATTACCGGCCAGGGCGTAGGAGCGCATGATCAGGAGGCCCACGGTGCCGCGGCAGCCCTTCGGTGCCCGCGGCAGATCTTTCAGGTCCTCGCTGATCGAACGCTTCAGCGTCGGGTCATAGAGCCCGACGTCCGGGTATTCGATCGGGGAGTGGGTTTTCAGCTGGCCGCGCAGGGCAGCCCGCGGGCCGTCCGCATAGCGGTCGATGAGGAAGCCCATCATCCGTTCGAGGTTTTCCTCGGAGCCGGCGAGCCAGTACTGCAGGGTCAGGAAGTAGGCGCGCACATCCTGGGCGGTGCCCGGGATGAAGCGCAGGATCTTCGGCAGCTGGCGCAGGACCGTGAGCTGCTGCGCCCCGGCGCTGCTCTTGGCGCTGCCGGTCTTGCCGCGCAGGCGCTTGAGCAGGGCGACAGGCCCCTTGGCCTCACCCTCCATGGTGAAGCGGCCCATGCGCGTGAGCTTCATCACCTCGGCGCCGGACATGCAGCAGATCATCGCGTCGCAGCTGGCCTGGCGCGCCGTCAGCGCCGGCAGCACCGGACTGATGTGCTCTTCCAGGAACAGCATGGTGACGACAATGATGTCGCCCTCGGCAATGTCCGCCAGGCAGCGCTGCAGGGTCTCGGGTTCCTTTTCCCAGGCGGCGGCCGCATGCGTGCGGACATCGAGACCAGGCAACTGTCCGGCCAGGGAGGCCGCGGCCCGGTCCACGCTGCCCGTGACATGATTATCCAGGGTGACGAGGACGAGTCGCAGCGGTGTGTCAGCGGTTGTAGTGCGCTTTTGCTTCATAGAGCGTCTCCACATTGATGGCGGCCACGCCGCGCTCGATTGCGTATTGTTCGGTATTGCGCCGGGCCTTGCCGCGGACAAAGAAGGGGATCTTCTTCAGCTCCTTCTCGGCATCGGTGTCCCAGCGGACGGCGGCGTCGTTCGCGCCCTCGGCCGCCGGGGCCTCGGCGGGCCGGTGGCTGGTGCCGTCGACGGAGACCAGGTGCGATGGCACCTGGTCGTCGTTGAATTCGAAATCTTCCCGGAACATGGTCAGGAGGTGTTCCTCCAGTCCCATAACCAGCGGGTGGACCCAGGTGTCGAAGATCACGTTGGCGCCCTCGAAGCCCATCTGCGGCGAGTAGCGCGCCGGGTAGTCCTGGACGTGGGCGGGGGTCGAGATGACGGCGCAGCCGATACCGAGCTTCTTGGCGATGTGTCGCTCCATCTGCGTGCCGAGCACCAGCTCCGGCTGCAGCTCCGCGACCTTTTCCTCCACCTCGAGGTAGTTGTCGGTGATCAGGGCCTCGAGGCCGTAGTCCCTGGCGGCCTTGCGCACGGCACGGGCCTGCTCGCGGGCGTAGGTGCCGAGGCCGACGACCTCGAAGCCCATCTCCTCGCGGGCCATGCGCGCGGCGGCGAGGGCGTGGGTGGCATCGGCAAAGATGAAAACGCGCTTGCCGGTCAGGTAGGTCGAGTCCACGGAGCGGGAGTACCAGGGCAGCCGGCACACCGCGTCGGCCGTGACCTCGCAGTCGGTCAGCTCGAGGGTCTCCGCGAGTTCCTGCAGGAAGTCCCGGGTGGCGCCGACGCCGATCGGGACGGTGTTGATGGTCGGCTGCCTGAAGGTGCGCTGCAGCCAGGCGCAGGTGGCATCTGCCACCTCCGGGTAGAGGCAGACGTTGGCGTCTGCCTCGGGAATGCGCAGCAGATCCTGCGGGCTGGCGCCCAGGGGCGCGACCACGCCCACCTCAACGCCGACGCTCTCGAGGAGTCTGCGCATTTCGATAATGTCGTCACGGCAGCGGAAGCCGAGGGAGCTCGGGCCGAGCAGGTTCACCTTCGGCCGCTGCCCGTCCGGCCGCGGCGGCCGGGCCTGGCCCGCTTCCGGGGCCTGGCGGTTCAGGAGCCCCCGCACCAGTGAGTAGAAGGTCTCGGAGGCGCCCCAGTTCTCCTTGCGGGAGTAGGCCAGCATCTCCAGGGCAATGACGGGTACACCGAGGCCGGCGCCATTCGCCAGGGTGCCCGGCTGATCCTGGATCAGCTCCGCGGTGCAGGAGTCACCCACCAGCAGCACGCTCGGGCGGAAACGCTCCACGGTACTTTTCAGCGTATCCGTGACCAGTTCGGCCGTGTCGGAGCCGAGATCCCGGGCCTGAAAGGTCGTGTAGGTAACCGGCGGCCGTTTGCGATCCCGCTCGATCATGGTGAACAGCAGATCGGCGTAGGTGTCGCCCTGGGGCGAGTGCAGCAGCAGGTGAACGTCACGCATCGCGTTGGCGACGCGGATGGCCCCGACGTGCGGCGGGCCCTCGTAGGTCCAGAAAGTCAGCTCCATCGCTGCCTATACCTCCAGCGTGTCCTGCCGCAGCAGCGGCCGGGTGAACAGGCCGGCGAGATCGCCAGCCTGGTCGTAGCCGTGCACGGGCGTGAAGACCAGCTCGATGGACCACTTGGTGCGCAGCCCTTCGGATTCCAGCGGGTTGGCGATACCGAGGCCGCAGACCGTGAGGTCCGGCCGGGCGGCGCGGACGCGGTCGAGCTGCGGATCGAGATCCTGGCCCTCGGTGATGCGCACGCCGTCGGGCAGCAGCGGCAGCTCGGCGCTCATGGTCTGCTGGTCGAAGAAGGGGGTGCCCACTTCGCTCAGTTCCATGCCGCACTCCCGCTGCAGGAAGCGGGCGAGGGGGATCTCCATCTGCGAGTCGGGCAGGAAGGCGATACGCTTGCCCGCGAGGCGCTCCCGGGACCCGTCGAGGGCCCGCTCGGCCCGCGCCCGGGGCGCGGCCGTGACCTGTTCGAAGTGTTCCGGTGCCACGCCGAAGGCGTCGGCCGCGGTGCGCAGCCAGGCGGTGGTGCCCTCGGCGCCGTAGGGGTAGGGCGCCTGCAGCAGCGTCGCGCCGCGCTTTTCCAGGGCGCGCGTCGCATGGCCGAGGAACGGCTGCGCGAGCAGGACCCGGGTGTTCGGCCCCACCGGTGGCATGGCGTCGGAGTTGCGCGCCGGCAGGAAGTGTACGGGACCGATGCCGAGCTGCTCGAAGAGCCGGGCAAACTGGTCCTCGACGATGTCCGGAAGGCTGCCGGCCACCATGAGGGCGGGCTCCCCGCTCCGGTCGGCGGGCAGCCGGGCGGCGAGGCTCTCCAGGCAGCTGTCCTCGCCCTGGGTGAAGGTGGTCTCGATGCCGCTGCCGGAATACTCGACGAAGCGGACGCGACCGTCGTACTTCTCGGCCAGGCGCTGGGCGGCGTTGGCGAGGTCCAGCTTGATAACTTCCGAGGGGCAGGAGCTGACCAGGAAGATAGTCTTGATCTCCGGGCGCCGGGCCATGACCTGCGCGGCCACGCGGTCCAGTTCTTCGTTCGCGTCGGCGAGCCCCGCGAGGTCGCGGTCCTGGAGCACGGCCGTGGCGAACCGCGGCTCCGCGAAGATCATGACGCCGGCGGCAGACTGGATCAGGTGCGCGCAGGTGCGCGAGCCGACCACCAGGAAGAACGCGTCCTGGATCTTGCGGTGCAGCCAGATGATCGAGGTGAGCCCGCAGAAGACGGCACGCTGGCCACGCTCCTGGGTGATCTGGGCCCCGGCGGGGCGGTCGCTGGCGAGGACGGGGTTGCTCATTCAGTGGCTCCCGCGGTTGCGGCGGCAGCGGCCGCGTTCTCGGCCTCCTGCAGGCGGGCTGCGCGCAGCTTGAGGACGAACTGCGCAGCGTTGAGGACGTAGGCGACATAGGCGGCGAGGGCGATCCCCATCTGCCCGGCGGGCGTGAACCAGTCGAAAAGCCAGCTCAGGAGGTAGGCCGTATGCAGGCCGATCACCAGCATGCTCACCATGTCCTCCCAGTAGAAGGCCGGCGCGAACAGGTACTGACCGAAAACCACCTTCTCCCAGATCGCCCCGGTGACCATGATGGTGTAGAGGGTGCCGGTCTTGACCACGACGGACGCGGTCGCAGCACCGAGGCCGGTGCCGTTGACAAGAAAATTTATCACCAGCACGAGGCTCACCAGGAAAACGATGAACTGGAGCGGGGCGAGCAGGCCCTGGACCAGCGTCCAGCGGGTTTCGTCTCGCCGCCGGCGCTGTTCCGGGGTGTAGAGAGAGACGCCGCCGCCCGAAATACCTGTTGTCATGAGCTGCACCCAATCGCTACTTGACCGCTGCAGGAGAAAAGTTAGCCGTCTGTGCGCGGGATGTCAACTAAACCTGACACATAGATGAGTCTAATGAAATTGACAAATAGTGATCCATGGCGTTTACTTTCCGTCATGCGCCGCGAGAGCGTTTGTCCGGGTGGGCGATTCGTACAATCTGCGCCTTCGCCGTTTATCGACAAAAGATATAAAAAAGTTGTTTTTATAGCTATGGACGGGAGGGCATGGCTGTCGAATCGGATCTTGCAGCGCTTGTCGGGTTGCTCGCCAAGGTAGCCGACATCTCTTTTCTTCTCGACGAAGAGGGCGGGATTACCCGGGTTGCGCCCGGCGCCGGCGAGCTCGCGACTCAGATCGACGACAGCTGGCAGGGGCGCTCTCTCCTCGACACGGTAGAAGGCGACAGTCGCCAGCGCCTTGCAGATGCTCTGGCCGCCGCCGTCGCCGATCCCGACAAGCCCCTGCGGCTCGACCTGGCCCACACGCTCGAGAACGGCGCATCGCTGCCCGTGGAATACCGGCTTGTCGCTGTGCCCGGGGGCGTGCTTGCCGCCGGTCGCGACCTGCGCCCCGTGGCCAGCCTGCGGCAGCAGCTGCTCAACGCCCAGCAGGCGCTGGAGCAGGACTACTGGCGCCTGCGCCAGGTCGAAACCCGCTATCGGCAGCTCTTCGACATGATTGCCGATGCCATCCTCGTCGTGGACGCGACCAGCGGCCGCGTGCTCGAGGCGAACCCGGCCGCCGGCGAGCTCCTCGGGGCCGGCGGGCAGCGCGTTGTTGGCAAGCCCTTTCCCCTCGGCCTGTCGGAGCGCTCCCAGCGGGACGTCACCGGCCTTCTGGCGGACGCCCAGGCCTCGGGGCGCGCCCTGCTTGCCGGCGTGACGTGCGCCGACGGTGACGCCCCGCTTACCGTTGTGGTGAGCTTCCTGCGCCAGGGCAGCGAGACGCGCTTCCTCGTGCGCCTGGCTGCCGATAGTGCGGACAGCGCCTTCAACGAGGACCAGGCGCTGCCGGCGAGCCTGCAGCACTCCCCGGATGCCGTGTTGCTCACGGACACGGAAGGGCGCGTGCTCGCCGCCAACAAGGCCTTCCTGGATCTCGCACAGGTCGTCGGTGAGGACCGGGTGACCGGCCTCTCCGCGGACCGCTGGCTGGGCCGCTCCGGGGTGGACCTCTCCGTGCTCCTGTCTAACCTGAATGAGCGCGGTGCCGTGAAGCTCTTCTCCACGGTGCTGCGTGGCGAGGGCGGGGTCAACACGGATGTGGAGATTTCGGCCTGTGCCCTCGACGATGTGCCGCGGGGGCGGCTCGCCTTCTACATCCGCGATGTCAGTCGCCGGGTCAGCGATGGGCGTCCCGCCGGCGAGAACCTGCCGGCTTCGATCGAGCAGATCACGCGCCGCGTCGGCCGTATGCCGCTCAAGGAGCTGGTGCGCGAGTCCACGGACATCATCGAGGCCATGTGTATCCGCGCCGCGCTCGAGCTCACGCAGGACAATCGCGCCTCCGCGGCCGAGCTGCTCGGCCTCAGCCGCCAGAGCCTCTACGCCAAGCTCCGCCGCTATGATATCCCCGGCGCATAATCGAACGTTCTGTCCCCCTGATCGCCGGTCTCACGGTTTGTCTACTCATGCTGTCAACACCACGCTGTCAACAAAAGATGACGAGTTACCGGCAGGTGAGTGTAAATCCTGGTTGACGGTCCCCGGTGCCCCTTCTATAGTCCAGGGCATGCAAGGTCCCGAGTCCATAGCCAGCGGGGGTGCGCGCCTCGATCCGAAGGCGCTGCTGCAACTCCTCAAGCCTGTCACGTGGTTTCCACCCATGTGGGCTTTTGCCTGTGGCGTCGTTTCCGCCGGCACCCCGGTGCTGGAGCGGCCCTGGGCCCTGGTGGCCGGGGTCATTCTGGCGGGGCCCCTTGTCTGCGGCGCAAGCCAGGTGGTCAATGACTGGTTTGACCGCGAGGTCGATGCCATCAACGAGCCGGATCGGCCCATTCCCTCCGGCCGGGTGCCCGGCAATATCGGCCTCTATTACGCGATTGCCTGGTCGCTCCTCGCCCTGCCCGTTGCCTGGGTCCTGGGCCCGGCGGTGTTCTGGGCGACACTCCTCGGCCTTTTCCTGGCCTGGGCCTACAGCGCACCGCCCCTGCGCCTGAAGCTCAACGGCTGGTGGGGTAACGCTGCCTGCGGCTTTTCCTATGAGGGCCTGGCGTGGGTGACCGGTGCCGCGGTCATGCTCGGCGGGGTGCTGCCGCCGGCGCCGATCCTGATCCTGGCGGTGCTGTACAGCCTCGGCGCCCACGGCATCATGACCCTCAACGACTTCAAGGCCATCGAGGGAGACCGCCGCCTCGGCGTGCGTACGATCCCCGTGCAGCTGGGCCCGGAACGGGCGGCGAAGCTCGCCTGCGTGGTCATGGCGCTGCCGCAGGTGGTTGTCGTCGCCCTGCTGGCCTCCTGGGACCGGCCCTGGCACGCGGCCATTGTGGCCGGCATGCTGGCCCTGCAGGGTCTGGCGATGAGGCGGCTCCTGACTGACCCGAAAGGCCTCGCGCCCTGGTACAACGGCACCGGTATCATGCTCTATGTGCTCGGGATGATGACCAGTGCGGCAGCCGTGCGCGGTCTCGGGAGTGCCCTGTGAGCGGGCCGGCGTTCGGCTGGCTGTCCATCCTCCGCCTCGGCCTGGTGCAGACGGCGCTCGGCGCGGTCGTTGTCCTCACCACCTCGACCATCAACCGGGTTATGGTCGAGGTGGAGAGGACAACG
>CAYFVG010000024.1:0-17816 GCA_964346365.1 uncultured Alteromonadaceae bacterium | reverse complement strand
TTCCCGGAGATCGTCGACTTCTACCTGCCGCCGGAGGGCTGCTCCTACCGCATGGCGGTGGTCACCATGCGCAAGGAGTACCCGGGCCACGCCAAGCGCGTCATGCTCGGCATCTGGTCCTTCCTGCGCCAGTTCATGTACACCAAGTTCATCGTCGTCACCGACGACGACGTCGACGCGCGCAACTGGCAGGATGTGGTCTGGGCCATTACCACGCGCATGGACCCGCGCCGCGACTGCTCCTTCGTCGACAACACGCCCATCGACTACCTGGACTTCGCCTCACCGGTGGCCGGCCTGGGCTCCAAAGTCGGTCTCGACGCCACCAACAAGTGGCCCGGGGAGACGGACCGGGAATGGGGCGAACCAATCCGCATGGATGCCGGCACCCGGGAGCGGGTGGACGCGATCTGGGACCAGCTGGGTCTCTAGTGTGCTGAGTCAGGCGGCGAGAAAGCCCCCGTCCACCGGGTAGACGCCGCCGGTGCAGTAGCTCGCCTCGTCGCTAGCCAGGAACAGCACGAGGGCTGCGACTTCCTCGTTGCGCGCATAGCGCCCCATGGCGATCAGGCTCTCGAAGCCGGCCTGCGCCTGCTCCGGCGCCCCCGGGGACGCCTGCTCCTCGATGCTGCGCATCATGGCGTTGTCCACCGGCGCCGGTGCGATGGCATTCACGCGCACTCCGGACGCCGCCAGCTCCAGCGCAGCCACCTCCACCAGGCCGACGAGCGCGTGCTTGCTCGCCGCGTAGGCGCCGAGGCCGGGGACGCCGACCCTCCCGGCCACGGACGAGGTGACCACCACGCTGGCACCCGCCGCCAGCTGCGGGGCGCAGTGTTTCAAGGCGAGCCAGGTACCGCGCACATTGACGCGCTGCACCGCGTCGAAGTCCTCCGCCGGCATCTGCAGCAGCGGCTGAATCGCCCCCTCGAAGCCGGCATTAGCGAACAGGATGTCAATACCGCCAAAACGCTCCACGGCATCGGCCACATAGCGTTGCGTCGCCGCCTCGTCGGCGATGTCCGCGGCACAGTACGCCACCCGGTCGCCGGCGGCCAGCTCCGCGGCCAGCGCCGCGAGCCTGCTCTCCGTCCGCGCCACAAGCAGCACGCTCGCGCCCTCCGCCAGGAAAGCCCGCGCGGTTGCGGTGCCGATACCCCCCGTCGCGCCGGTGATGATTGCCCGTTTTCCGCTCAATCTCGACATGCTGTCCCCTCTGTGGTCGCCGTTCCCGGCGCCGCCCCGGCAGCGCCGTGCTGCCGCGCCCACGCGCGCAGCGTCTCCAGGTAGTCATCCTGCCCTTCCTCGGTACCGACGGCACCGACAAAAATGTTGCCGGAGGAACCATCGATGCTGATCGTATCGCCCGCCCGGACACGGCGCCCGCCGATAGCGAAGCCATCCGCCTGCAGGACAAGGGCCTCGACGCCGACGACCGCCGGCAGCCCCCAGTCGCGGGCAACCACGGCCGCGTGGCTCATGAGGCCGCCAAGACCGGTGAGAACACCCCGGGCCACGGCCATGCCGTGCACGTCCGCCGGAGACGTCTCCCGGCGCACGAGAATGACCGCCTCCCCCGCCTCAGCGGCCGCTACGGCCTCCTCCGGCGTCATTACCACGCGGCCGGTCGCGGTGCCCGGGGAGGCGGGGAGGCCGCTGCCGACGGGCTCGCCGCCCGTCGATACGCTGGGCCCGCGCCCTCCGCGCAGCACGACCTCCGGTACCTGTGCCACGGCGGTCGCCTCGTCGACAGCAAAGCGCTCGTCGCGCGCGAGATCGACGGCGATCCGCGCGGCGGCCGCGGCGCTGCGCTTGCCGATGCGCGCCTGCAGTACCCAGAGACGCCCCGATTCGACCGTGAATTCGATGTCAACCATGTCCTGGTAGTAGAGTTCAAGGCGCGCGGCGACGTCCTCCAGTTGCTCGTAGACGCCGGGGATAGCCTCCCGCAGCTCGGCGACCGGGCGCGTGGCCTTGATACCGGCGACCACGTCCTCCCCCTGGGCGCGACGCATCCAGTCGCCAGTCAGCACGGGCACGCCCGTGGACGGGTCGCGGCTGAACACAACCCCTGTCCCAGACGCCCTGTCGACGTTGCCGAAGACCATCGCCTGGACCGTCACCGAGGTACCCAGGTCCGCGGGCAGCCCTTCGCGCTCGCGGTAGGCGCGGGCCGGCGCGCTGTCGCGGGAGCGGAAGACGGCGGCGATGGCGTGCTCGAGGAGCGCCCGCGGGTCGGCGAGCACCGCGGCGCCGAGGCGCCTGCCGATATACCGCGAAAGAACTGCCACCGCCTCCTCCAGGGCCGCCACGTCGTCCGCCGCCGGATGCGTCTCCGGCACGTCACCGCCGAGCACGGAGCTGGCGAACATGGCAAGGAAACGTCGGTAGGCGTCGAGCGCGAAGGCTCGGTCGCCGGTCTGCGCGGCCAGTCCCTCGACCGTGGCCGGGGTCAGGCCCACATTGAGCACGGTCTCCATCATGCCCGGCATCGATACGGGCGCGCCGGAGCGCACGGCGACCAGGAGCGGCGCCCGGGGTTCACCGAAGCCGCGCCCGAGCGCACGGCCAAGGCGGGCGAGTTCCGCCTCGACACCGGCCAGCAGTGCCGGCGTCAATCCGTCGCGGTCGAACTGCTGCTGGTAGGCGCAGCCAATAGTGAAGCCCGGCGGCGTCGGCAGGCCGAGCTTCGCCGTCATGGCCCAGAGACTCGCGCCCTTGCCGCCGACGATCCCGGCGACCTCGGCGACGCTGCCCTGGTGAGCGTGGTCGAAAGGATAAATCACGGGCCGCCCTCCACGACCGTCACGATTCCGGCGCCGCCGTCAACCTCGATCAGGGCGCCGTCAACAAGCCTGCGCGTGGCATCGGTCACCGACGTGACGCAGGGCACACCGAGCTCCCGGGCGACGATCACCGCGTGGCTGACCGTGGCACCCACCTCCACGACGACGCCGGAAACGGCGGAGAACAGTGGCGTCCAGGATGGGTCCGTGTAGCGGGCGACGAGGATATCCGCGGGCGCGATGTCGCCGGGCTCCGACGGATCGTGGACGATGCGCGCGCGACCGCGGGCCACGCCGGCGCAGCCGGGCTGTCCCCGTAGCGGGCCGCCGTCGCCGACGAGGGGCGCAGCACTGCGCCGGGGCCAGCGCTCCAGCGGCGGCACCGCGCCGTCGATGATGAAGGGCGGTTGCAGCGCCGCGAGATGGTCGGCGCCGGCGCGCCGCTCGCGCACCAGTTCCCTGACCGCCGGCGGATCGGCCACCGCGGCGGACCATTCCTCGTCCGTGAGCAGGGCGAAGTCCTCGGGGCGCTCGAAGACACCGCGCTCGACGAAGCGACGGCCGAGTTCCCACATGGGCATGCGCATCTCGTGGGTAAGCATGGCGCAGTTCGTCTTCGTGCGCTCCCGCGCGGCGAAGAAAGTCGCGCCGGCGGCCACGGCGGCACGGAACTGTCCCAGAGCATCCGCGTCGCCGGCTAGCCGTTCCTCCACTGCCGCGATGGCGGCCTCCCGGCCGCGCAAGCGCTCGCTCATGCGCGCCGCGGGCGACGCCTCCGCGCCGGAGCGGCGCATGACGTCGATGGCCGCCAGCGGTGTCTCGCGGGCGATCTCCCAACAGCGGGACGCCATCTCCCACTCGTTGGGCCCGCGGAAACCGAACTCGCGGAGGAACGCGTCGAAGGCGTGGCGGAAACCCTGCGCATCCGGCTCCGGATCCTCGGCAATACGGGCCTCGAGACCCTCGATGCCGCCCTCGAAGTGCGCGCTCAGAACAGCACTGCCGGCGGCGCGCCGCGACAGCTCCCAGAGCTGCTTCGCCGGCAGCGCCGAGTCGACGTTGCCAGCCACCGCGTAGATGTCCGCGGCGCAGTGGGGCAGCTCCACGGCGGCACAGAGCTGCGCGATGGCCCCGGAGGGAATCATGGCATGGTAGGTGGCCATGATGTGCCGTACCCAGAGCGCCTCCCAGTCCTGCTCGCAGACCTGCCGGGTGCGCGCGAGCAGGGCGCCGTCCTCGAGCGCGCCGAGGAGCGGCCGCTGGTCGCGCAGATGAAGGAGGCTGCGACGGGTGTCGAGCAGTTCAGGCAGCGCCGGATTGGAGAATACCCAGGCGATGGTCTCGCCGAGGCGCGCCTCGTGCTCCGCCGACCGGTGCCAGGGCTCTTCCCGGTAGGCCGGCACGTCGGGCTGCTCCCCGAAGAAGCTGGCATCGATCGCCTCCGGAGACAGGCCCGGCGCGCGGCGGCCGAAAATCCGGCTCGCGGAGACGTTCAGGTAGCCGTAGCCCCCGAAGACACTGAGCATTTCCATGCGGTCGGCGGTGAACTCCCCGGGATCGAAGGCGCCCAGGCGGGCGAGCGCCTCGCGCCAGCCCGGCTCCGAGTGGGGAATCCCCCAGAGCGTCCAGGAGAACGGCATGACCACGTCGGGAAAAACCTCGCCGATGTTGGCGCGGGTGAAGACCGGGTAGCGGCTGGAAGGGTCGTTGTCCACCGGCCAGCGACCCCGGGCCTGGCTGTCGGCAGTGATTTCCCGCACGGCGCGGCTGCGGTCGTAGCTCATAGGGCTGCGCTCTTGAGGTGACATTGACATCATTGTCATTCTAAATGTATACCTTGCCACCAGGACAGACAATCCCTGCGACGCAACAGGTGGCCTAACGACATGAGCGAGGAATCCCTGGAGGCCCGGGAAAGCGGCGAGCGGGCGGTGGCGCAGGTCGCCGCGGGCCTGCGAGCGACCTTCGGCGATGCGGGTGTCGGCGGGCAGCACAGCGCCCGGGCCCGGGCCACGCTGGAGAGACTGCTCACGGCCGCCGCGGCCGCCTTCGCCGAGCAGGGCTACGAGCAAACCCGGGTGGCCGACATCGTCGGGCGCGCCGGCGTTGCCCATGGCTCGTTCTACCGCTACTTCGAGGACAAGGACGCGATACTCCAGGAGGTGCTCGTGCAGCTGTACGCAGAGCTCAACGTCGCCACGCGCACGGAGAGCGGGCACGAGCTACAGGCCACCCCGGCGGACATGCTCGCACAGCTCGAGACCTTCAACGTGCGCTTTTTTCACGAGTACGCCCGGCGGCGGGAGCTCCTGCGCGTTGCCCGGGAGGCCGCGGCGAGCTCCTCGTCGCCCCGCTTCCGGCAGATGTGGCTGGTCATGCGCGGCCGCTTCGTGGCGCGCACGCAGCGACTCATCGAGCGCCTGCAGGCGCGCGGCCTCGCCAGCGGCCTCGACCCGGCCCTGTGCGCCGAGGCCCTGGGGGCGGCGTCGGAGCAGATGGCCTACGTGCTCGTGGGCCTGCCCGAGCGCAGGCCCGAGGCGGAGAAGCTGGACGCCATCGGCCGCGCCTGCAATGCGCTCTGGGCGCGCACCCTGTTTCCCGAGGAGACCTTCCATGACCGCTGAACAGGCTCTGCCGGACGATATCGACCTGCTCGATATCCGCCTCTTCCAGGAGCGCCGCGAACACGCGGCCTTCGAGCGGTTGCGGGCCCTGGCGACGCCCCCGCTGCACCCGGAACCGGACGGCCCCGGCTTCTTCCCGCTCACGCGCTTCGATCAGGTCTGGGAGGCTGCGCGCGACAACGAGACCTTTCTTTCCGGCATGGGCACCCAGATCGCCGACAAGCGGGCCGAGGGCAGCGGCGCGCCCTCCGTCCACAACGCCGACCCGCCACTGCACACGCGGCTGCGCGGCTTCGGACGCCGCGCCCTCGCCCGGGACCTCCTCGAAGCGCGCCGGGACCGTGTGCGCGCCATCATCCGGGAACTCATTGACCGGACGCCGCGGGGCCGGCCCTTCGACTTCGTCGAGGCTGTCGCCCTCCCCGTTCCCATGATCGTCTTCGGCGAGGTACTGGGTGTTCCCGAGGCAGACCGGGAACGGCTCGTGGCGCTCGCCAACACCATGAGCAGTGTGACCGCCAGCGAAGAGGAACAGGCCGACTCGCGCTCTGCCCTTTTCGCCTACTTCCGCGACCTCGCGGCCCGCAAGCGCGCGCACCCGGGCGACGACGTCGCCTCCATGCTCGTGGCGCCCGACGAGGAGGGCCACCGGCTCAGCGATGAGGAGCTCGACGCCTACTTCCTGCTCCTCGTGGTGGCCGGCAACGAAACCACGCGCTTCCTGCTCGCCGGCGGTCTGGAGCAGCTGCTGCTGGACGGCGACGCTCTCGCCCGCCTGCGCGCCGACCCGGCGCTGATACCCGGCGCCGTCGAGGAGATGCTGCGCTGGGTAACGCCGGTCATCCACATGCGCCGCACCGTCGCTCGCGACACGACCTGCTTCGGTGTAGAGGCCCCGGCGGGCAGCAAGTTTGTCCTCTATTTCAGCGCCGCCAACCGTGACCCGGCGGTCTTCGAGGCGCCCGGCCGGTTCCTGCTGGACCGCAGCCCCAACCGCCACGTCGGCTTCGGCGCCGGGCACCATTTCTGCCTGGGTGCCTACCTGGCGCGGCTGGAAACGCGGCTGTTCCTCGAAGAGTTCCTGCGCGCTATCCGCCACTGCGAGCTCGTCGCCCCGGGCAGGCGCCTGCCCTCGCACTGGTTTGCGGGTCTCGAGTCGCTCGAGGTGCGCTGGCGTTGACCCCCGGCTTCGAGGGACAGCGCATCGCCGTAACCGGCGCCGCCAGCGGCATCGGCGCTGCCCTCGTCGCCCAGCTGGCGGCCGGGGGCGCAGAGGTCATCGGCCTCGACCGACGGCCGTCCCGGGCGAGCCGCCACATCGAACTCGACCTGGCGGAGCCGGCGAGCATCGACGCCGCCGTTGCGGCGCTGCCGACGGCGCTGGACGGCTTCGCCAGCGTCGCCGGGCTGCCGGGTACGCACGCACCGGCGGCGATCCTGCGCGTCAACTTCCTCGGCCCGCGCCGGCTGACGCGCGGCCTGCGGGAGCGGCTCCGGCACGGCGCCGCCGTGGTCTGCGTTTCCAGCGTGACCGCCCACCGCTGTGACTGGACGCCGGCCGCGCTGCAGGCGGTGACCGCGGCGGCCGACGACGAAGCCCTGGAGCGTGCCGGCGTCGGCGACGGCGCCGCCGCCTACGAGCTGTCCAAGCGCCTGCTCAACCACTGGGCCGCCGTCAACCTGCCGGACCTCGCCGCGCTCGGCCTGCGCCTGAACCTGGTCAGTCCGGGCCCCGTGCAGACACCGATCCTCGGCGCCTTCGAGGAAAGCATGGGCAAAAGCCGCATCGACGCAGCGGCCGCCCTCGCGGGCCGTCACGGCGAGCCGGCGGAGCTGGCGGCCGTCATTGCCTTTCTGCTGTCGCCGGCGGCGAGCTGGGTTAACGGCGTCGACCTCAAGGTCGATGGCGGCTTTCACGCGCTGCGCGCCGCCAACGCCCTCAGGGCCGAGCTGGCGACAGCTGTCCCGGGGCCGGCGGGCTGATACCGTGCAGCTGGTTCTCGTCCGCCATGGCGAGCCGGACATGAGCGCCGGCCCCGAGGACCCGGCGCTGTCGGCGCTGGGCCGGTGGCAGGCGCGGGAGACGGCGCGCTACCTGGCCCGCGAACCCATCGTTCGGATCATTGCCAGTCCCCTGCGCCGGGCGCGGGAGACCGCCCTGCCGCTGGGCGAGGCGCTGGATATCGCTGTCGAGGAGCTCGAGGGCGTCGCGGAAATCGACCGCTGGGGCGCGCGCTATGTCAGTGTCGAGGACCTGCGCGCCGACGGCGGGCCGGCCTGGGAACACTTCCTCGCCGACCCGATAGGCATGCTCGGCGGCGACGAGCCGGCCTTTCGGCGCGATGTGCTTGCCACGGTGCGCGGACTCGGTGGTGGCGGTCGCGTGGCAGTGATTACGCACGGCCTGCCCATCAACCTGCTGCTCGCCGAGGCCCTCGGGCTCGAGGGGCTGACCAACTTCTCGCCGCGGCACGCCTCGGTGAGCCGCGTTCATCTCGGCAGCGGCGGCCGCTTCGCGGTGCTCAGCATCAACGAAGCCACACACCTGGCACCGGAGGCGGACTGATGCATCCGGGAGCGATCGCCGCAGAGCGGCCGACCCGGGACGCGGTAGTCCTGGGGAGCACACGCCGCAGCTACGCGGAACTCGACCGCGCCTCCCGCCGCCTGGCCGTGCGCGCCCGGGCGCGCGGTCTGGCGCGCGGCGACGTACTGGCTGTGCTCGCCCGCAACGGGCCAGAGTTCATGGCGGGCGCCTGGGCCGCGCAGCGGTCCGGGCTCTACCTGCTGCCGCTGGGAACCCGGCTGTACGCCGCTGACCTGGCCTACATCCTCGGCGACAGCGGGGCGCGTTTCCTGCTCGCGGACGCGGAGCACGGGTCGCTGGCAACGGCAGCGCTGGATCAGCTGCCGGCGGCGCAGCGACCTGTACTCGAGCCTCTAGGGGACTCGTTGTGGGCGACCGGGGCCGCGCCGCCCGACCCGGATCCGGTGGAGGGCGGCGATATGCTCTATACGTCCGGCACCACCGGTCGCCCCAAGGGCGTGCGTCGGCCCCTCGCGCACGCGCCGCTGGGCAGCGAGCTGGCGCGGGCCGCGCGCCTCCAGGAACTGTTCGCCATGGACGGCTCCAGTGTCTTCCTGTCGCCGGCACCCCTCTATCACGCCGCTCCCCTGCGCTTCGCCATGGCGCTGCTGCGCCTCGGCGGCACGCTGCTGCTTATGCCCCGCTTCGACGCGGCGGACGCCCTCGCGCTCATCGACCGCGAGGGCGTAACGCACAGCCAGTGGGTACCGACCATGTTCGCGCGCCTGCTGGCGCTGCCGGCAGCGGCGCGTGAGGCCTATCGGGGCCGCAGGCACCGGGTCGCGATCCACGCCGGCGCGCCCTGTCCGCAGGCACAGAAGCGGGCGATGATCGACTGGTGGGGTCCCATTCTCCAGGAATACTACTCGGGCACCGAAAGCGTCGGCTTCACCCACATCCGCAGCGAGGAGTGGCTCCGCAAGCCCGGCTCCGTGGGGCGGCCCTGGCGCTGTGCGCTGCACATCGTCGGCGACGACGGGCGCGAACTCCCGCCCGGGGAGCGCGGCACCGTCTATTTTTCCGGCCGCGGCGCACCGGCCTACCACAACGCGCCGGAGAAGACTGCCGACGCCACACTCCCCAACGGCTGGAGCACCATGGGCGACATCGGCTATGTCGACGAGGACGGCTATCTGTTCCTCACGGATCGCCGTGCGTTCACGATCATCTCCGGCGGCGTGAACGTCTATCCGCAGGAGGTGGAGGATGCGCTGCGTGAACACCCGGCCGTCGCCGAGGCGGCGGTCTTCGGCAGCGCCGACCGGGATCTCGGCGAGATCGTCACCGCCGTGGTAAGCCCGGCGCCGGGGGCAACCGCCGATCTCGCGCTGGCCCGGGATATCTATGCGGCGGCAGCCCTGCGCCTCGCGCGCTTCAAGCTGCCGCGCGTCCTCGCCTTCCAGGCCGAGCTCCCGCATACGGACAGCGGCAAACTGCACAAGGCGCAGCTGCGCGAACGGTGGCGCCAGAGCGCCGCCATCCACTACGACCACAGGCAGCTGAAGGCAGAGCTATGAACCGCGAAGAACTGCTACCGATCCTTGCCATCAAGGGCTACGCCCGGGCGGAACACCTCGCGGAGGCCCTGGCGGCCGACCCCGGGGAGGTCGCCCGCCTGCTCGGCGACCTGGAGGCCGAGTCCCTCGTCGCCAGCTCGCGCCTGGGTGCCAAGCTGACCGAGGCGGGCCAGTCCCTGGTCCACCGCCTCCGTGAGGCGGAGCTTGCGCTCGTCGACAGCGGGACCGTCGACGCCGTCTACGCGCGTTTCGAACCGGTCAACGCATCCTTCAAGGCGGCCATGGCGGACTGGCAAATGCGGCCCGGGGCGGACGGTCCGGTCCCCAACGACCACGGTGATGCCGCCTACGATGCCGCCGTGATCGAGCGCGTCGCCGACTGCCACGGCGCCGTGCAGCCGATCATCGCCGACAGCGCCGCGCAATGCCGCCGCTTCGCTCGCTACGACGAGCGACTGGGCAGGGCGCTAGCCCGGGTCCGCGAGGGAGAGACGCGCTACCTGTCGGCGCCGATCCTCGACAGCTACCACACTGTCTGGTTCGAACTGCATGAGGATCTCATCCGGCTCGCCGGTCGCACTCGCGCCGACGAGGCAGGCGCCGGGCGGGCCGTCTAGGCCATGGACGGCGAGGGGCTTCATCTGGTGGGCGGGGACTGGCGCACCTTCCCGGGCGCGCAGCGCGAACTGCGTTCGCCCATAGACGGCGCGCTGCTGACGCGCTACGTACCGGCGCCGCCCGGCGCCGCGGACGATGCCGCGGTGGCCGCCGATGCGGCGAGCGCCTCCGTGGCCGCGCTATCCGTCGGCGAGCGATGCGCTGCGCTTCGCGACCTGGCGGACCGGCTCGAGGCCGATACCGCCGACCTCGCCGCCGCCGTCACCCGGGAGAACGGCTGCCCCGCCCGGCAGGCACCGGCCCTGCAGGTCGGCAGCGCGGTCGCTCTGCTGCGAGCCATGGCGGACCTCGGGGAAGACTTCGCTTTCGGCGATGAACGCTACGGCGCCCGGGGCGGCCGGGTTCGGGTCGACAAGCTGCCCGTCGGCGCCGCCCTCGGCATCGTGCCCTGGAACGTGCCCCTGTTTCTGGCCTGCGCCAAGCTGGCGCCGGCGCTCATCGCGGGCTGCCCGATCGTCCTCAAGCCGAGCCCGGAGAACGCCCTCTCCATGCTGCGCTTCGCGCGGCACCTCGCGGCGCTGCCGCTGCCACCCGGCGCCATCAACGTCCTCCTCGGCGGCCGCGACCTCGGCGCGGCGCTGGTCGATCATCCACGGATCGCCAAGGTCAGTTTCACCGGGAGCACGGCCGCCGGCCGCCAGGTTGCCGAGGCCTGTGCGCGGCGCCTCGCGCGCTGCACTCTGGAACTGGGCGGCAAGTCCGCGGCGCTGCTGCTCGACGACATCGATCTGGCCACGGTCCGCGAGCAGCTGCTGCTGGCCATGTTGCAGAACAACGGCCAGGTCTGCGGTGCCCAGAGCCGACTCCTGCTGCCTCGATCACGCTACCGGGAACTCCGGGACGGCCTGGCAGCACTCTTTGACAGGCTGCGTATCGGCGACCCCCGCGACGCCGACACGGACATCGGTCCGGTTATCGGAGAGCCTCAGGCCCGGCGCATCGAAAGCATGATCGAGCGCGCCCGCGCCGGCGGTGCGCGCGCCGTGAGCGGCGGCGACCGCAGTGTCCCCGGACCGGCCTGGGTGGCTCCGCTACTCGCTGAGGGGCTGCCGCCGGCGGCGGAGCTCTGCCGCGAGGAGATCTTCGGCCCCGTGGTTGTGCTGCTGCCCTACGAGAGCGAGGAGGAGGCCGTGGCACTCGCCAACGACTCCGCCTACGGTCTCTCGGGCTCCGTCTGGGCAACGGACGTCGAACGCGCCGCTCGGGTTGCGACGGGGCTGCGCACGGGCAGTGTCGGCATCAACTCGAAGAAGATCCTCGATTTCGCCGCTCCCTTCGGGGGCTTTCGTGACTCGGGCATCGGACGGGAGCTCGGACCCGAGGGAATCGACGGCTACCTGGAAGCGCGCGCGACGCTGCTTCCCTGAACACAGGCCCAGCAGTCCTGCTTGTTGACTCAATAAGGAGAAAGAAGATGAGAAGCAACCAACGCAACATCCTCGCCATTGCCGCCGCCCTCGCTGCGGGCTCCAGCGGACCCGCGGTACTCGCCCAGGGTCTTGAAGAGGTGGTGGTCACCGCCCAGAAGCGCGAGCAGAACCTCCAGGACGTGCCGCAGGCGGTGACTGCCCTTACGGCCGACGAGATGCGAAACCAGGGTATCCTCGAGACCTCGGATCTCATGGGCTCGGTGCCGAACGTCCAGGTGACGAGCGCCTACGGCCGCACGCAGCCGAATTTCTCGATCCGCGGCATCTCCGTGGCCAATGAATTCTCCGCCGCCACCGCATCGCCCGTGGGGGTCTACGTGGACGAGGTGTACCAGAGCTTTCGCGCCTCCCACGGCCAGCAGCTCTACGACCTCGAGGGCATGGAGGTGCTGCGCGGGCCCCAGGGCACCCTCTACGGTCGCAATACCACGGGCGGTGCGGTGAACATCAACACCGTCCGGCCCGGGCTCGAGCCCGGCGTCACCGGTTTCCTCAACGGCCGCTTCGGCAACCTGTCGACCCGGGACCTGACCGGCGCCGTCGAGGCCACGCTCATACCCGAGGTGCTCGGTCTCCGTCTGGCCGGAGCATGGGCCCGGGCCGACGGCTACGTCGAGAACACGCTCACCGGCAGCGAGCACCCGGAAACCTCGAGCGACGCCCTGCGCCTCTCCGCGCTCTGGCGGCCCTCGGAGCGCACGGAAATCCACACCAAGATCTACTGGGCGGAGAACGATCCGCGCCAGGACATTGCTTTCGGCGTCGGCTACCTCGCCGGGGGCGCAAACGGCGCGGGCGTACCCCTGACCGCCTCGCCGGACCGCGAGGAGATTCAGTCCGACACGGCAGGTACCTACTACACGGAAAGCCGGGGGGTGACCCTGACGCTGGACCAGCAGCTCAGCGAGCGCTGGTCCTTCACCGGTATACTCGGCTACGACGAGGGCGAGTACGATCTGTCGCCCTACGAGTGCGACGGCTCTGCCGTAGACGTCTGCGCCATCCGCTACTTCTCCGAGAGCGAGAGCTACAACATCGACCTGCGCCTCGATTACACCGGAGATCGGCTGCGGTTCATCGGCGGCCTGTACAACGGCACGGATGAGATCTTCACGGCGAACGAGCCGGATTTCTTCGGTTTCCTGCAACCACTCCTGTCCGGTGCGGGCCTCCCCGACACTTACTTCAACCCCGCCATCGCCGTGGGCAACGCCGTGGGCACCCTTCCCCTGTTCGCAGTACAGGCGGGCCTGGATCCGACGGATCCGGCGAACTGCGCGCCGGTCAACGTCAACCCGAACGGCTTTTTCGACGCCCGCAGCCTCATCGCCTTCAACACAGACGTGGCGCTTACCAACTCAGCCGGCGGCACGGCGGTCCAGGGCGCCTGCGCCGCCGCTGGCGCGCCCCCCTTCGCGAACATTGACGTACAGCAGGAATTCACCCTGGAGCGGCCGTCGACGGCCATCTACGGCGAGCTGGCCTACGACCTCAGCGACGCGCTCACGCTGACCCTGGGGCTGCGCTACACCTGGGACGACGTCAACTACGAGGACGCGGTTTCCCTGGCGAAAAATCTCGGTGGCACGCCGGTCATGTCGCTGGTCCCCTACGACTTCGACCCCGTCGCGGTGGCAGACGGCACGGCCCTGGACATCGACAGCGTCCCTCGCCTCAATCGCTCCGAATCCACGGACGAGTTGACCGGGCGTTTCGTGGCCCGGTACCGCTTCGGCGACGCGGCCATGGTCTACGGCTCCTATGCCCGCGGCTACCGCGCTGGTACCTACAACGCCCTCGCCTATCAGGACGAATCGCAGGTCTACTTCGTGGACCCGGAGACCGTCGACGCCTGGGAAACGGGCCTCAAGGCACGGCTCCTCGACAACACACTGCAGCTCAATACGGCGGCCTTCTACTACGACTACAGCGGCCAGCAGATCGCCCAGATCGTCGGCGCCACGTCGTTCCTGCGCAGCGCCGATGGCGAGGTGCGGGGCCTGGAGGCGGAAATTGACTGGCAGCCCGTCGACCGACTGCTTCTGCGCGCGTCCTTCGGTTACCTGGACACGCAGTATGACGACCAGGTGCTCTCTGCGGACGGCGCCAATATCGGCGGGAACGAATTCCCCAACGCCCCGGAAATGACCGGCAACCTGAGCGCCGAGTGGCGCCCGGTGCGGCTCGGCGCCGGCGAGCTCGTGCTCTACGGTGAAGCGCAGTACATGGACGAGTACTGGTTCGACCCCTTCAACAACTACGGCCAGGTGCCCTGCGACCAGCCGGGACCGGGGCAGGCGACCCTGCTCGCCAGCCCGGAGCTCGCCTGCCGGAACCCGAGCTACTGGCTCTACAACGCGCGCGCTGCCTGGGAAACTGACGCGCTCACCGTGGCAGCCTGGGTGCGCAACCTGACCGATGAAGGCTACTACACCTACGGCCTGAACCTGAATGCGTTCTACCAGGACTACCTCGTGCGAGGCGTGCCGCGGACCTACGGCGTCGAGGTGCGTTACCGGTTCTGAGGGCTGGCTGGCCTCCCGCCGCCTGCCGGCTCCGGAAGCTCAGCTGCCCGCGCCCTCCTCGCCCCGGATCCGGCGGTCCTCGGGTACGAGGTCATCCTCATCGGCGCTGGCAGTCGCTTCCGGCAACGGCAGCTCCGGCAGGGCCTCACCCTGCAGCGTGATCCCGGTGTTGAAATACTGCGCGGCCAGCCCCGTGTCGCCGCTGGCAAGAAGCAGGCGGCCGAGCTCGGCACAGGCTTCTTCCGTGGGCCCGGCCTGGATGCTGCGCTCGAAATATTGGCGCGCGCGCTGCCAGTCCTGCTGGCGCGCGGCGAGACGGCCCAGGCAGAGGAACAGCTCCGGGTCGTCGCCGTGCTTGCCGAGCCAGTGCTCGGCCTGGGAGAGCGGGCGCTTGCCCTTCTCCAGGGCGAGGCGCCCGAAGCGGTTGACCAGCGCCGGGTCCCAGCGTTTCTTTAACGTGCGGGTTATCAGTCCGGCGGCCTCGCTCGTGGCGCCGACTTTGTCCAGCAGCTCCACATAGCGGCGGAGCACGGTCTCGTCCTGCTGCAGCGCTGGCGGCACCCGCTTCCAGGTGAGCTTGAGGGCCGCGCTGGTATCGTCACCGAGATCCAGCGCAGCGCCGTCGAGGAGCCGCAGGTGGGCCTCGCGCTCGAGGCGGGCCAGCTCTTTCTCCGGCAGCGCACCCTGGCGCCGGAGCACCGGCAGGAGCGCCGCGAGCCCCTCCCAGTCACCGAGCCCCAGCAGCGCCCGGCAGCGCAGCCGGGATACCTGGGGACTGGTGCTGCGCTGCGCCACGCGTTCGAGGCAATTCAGGGCGCGCTCGAACTTGCCGCCCTGCAGCGCCAGCTCCGCCTGAGTGAGGTCCACGGCAACGGCGGACTGGATGTCCTCCCGGAGCGCCGCCTCGAGATCGCTGCGCGTCTGCTCGGGATCATCGAGCTGGAAACTCGCCCGCGCCGCCATCAGGTGGTTGAAGACCGGCGAGGCGCTGTGCTTCGCCCCGCGCTGAAGCTGGCGCCGGGACTTGCCCCAGTCACCCTCGATGTAGCTCATGAGGCCGCGGTTGGTAAGCCGCGCCGCCTGGCGCCGCTGCCGCGCGGTGGCCCAGAAGCGCACACTGCCGGGGCTCGCCAGCAGGCGGGCGATCGTGCCGACAACGGCATAGAGCAGCAGGACGAGGACGGCGATCAGGAGGAGCCCGACCCAGAGACTGGACTCGATCGTGTAGTCGCCAAAGGCGATGAGCAGGTAGCCGGGCTCGCTCTCGATCATGGCCACCACGCCCACGCCCAGCAGCAGGGCGATGACCGCGAGCAGGAAGAAGCCGCGCATCAGCCGCTCCTTCCCGCCCGTGCGGCGAGCGCGGCCTGCATGGCTGCCAGGCTGTCGGTGGCATCGGGCACGTCGACGCTGACCGGCTCACCGGCGAGGTCCTCCAGCTCGCCGATCATGGCCGTGGCGCCCTCGGGGTCACTGGCCTCGAATTCGCGCACCCAGCTCGCGGCGCGTTCGACAACCTCCCGGTAGAGCCGGCTGTTGCCGGAAAGCAACGCCACCTGGGCCTGCTCGAGCAGCATGCGCAGGTTCTGGCGCACGAGGCGCTCCCACTGCGGATCCATCAGCACCGCTACCGGCTCGTCCGAGCGGCGTACGATCACGTAATCGGACAGCTTGGCGAGCGCCCGCTCGTAGCCCCGGCGCAGGCGCGTCTGCCAGTC
The DNA here is from genome assembly GCA_964346365.1 of uncultured Alteromonadaceae bacterium. GTDB lineage: Bacteria > Pseudomonadota > Gammaproteobacteria > Pseudomonadales > Halieaceae > Pseudohaliea. The sequence goes on along the minus strand of CAYFVG010000024.1, from coordinate 1,951 downwards.
TCCTTCCGCCGGCGGCGGCGCCTCACCCTCCGGCAGGGAGGACGTCTCGAAGACCTCGAGGCTGTCGATGCGGTCGATGAGCGCGGCGAAGCGCAGGTAGACTCCCTGCCGGTCCAGCGTCGGCACGGCGCGCACGGCGGCGAGGTCTTCGGCAATGGCCCCGCGCACCTCGTGGAGGGCGGGATCATCGAGTTCCCGGAGCACGCCATCGGCGCTCTGCAGCAGCGCCTCGGCGGACGCTGTATCGCCGGTCATGACCAGGCGCTGATTGGCCAGCCGCAGGAGGTAATTGGCCTCGGCCAGGAGCCAGCTGTCACGGTCGCCGGCACTGACCTGCTGGAATTCCTCGAGCTGGCGGCGCTGGCGGGTGAGCTGCCCTTCCAGTTGCTCGATGCGCCCGGCCATCGCATCGCGCAGTGCGGCGACGGCCTCGGCGCTGTCCGCCTGACCGCGCCGCGCCTCCCGGGCGTCTTCGGCCACGTCCGCGATGCGGTCCCGAAGGTCGTCATCGGCGGCCTGCAGCTCGCCACGCAGCGTCGTCTCCGAGGCCTTCACGGCCAGCTCGAGCTGGCGCTCAAGAGCCGTACTCAGCTGTTCGAGAGTGGCGCTCTCCCGCCCCGACACGGCCTCGATCCCCGTGAGGCGCTGCAGGACTTCGCCGTCCCGCCGCTGGCCATCGAGGAGACCCCAGAGCGCCGCCGCGGCGGCGAGAACCGCAATGGCGAGGGCCAGCTTCGGGATCAGGGGATTACCGGCAGGCTCCGCCGACGGGGGCGCTGCGGCGGGGGGCGTGGGAGCACCATCGTCGCTGCGCACACCGGGCGGCGATGTCCCGGCGGCCGGGTCCGGGCTACCGGGCGCCTCGCCGGACGCCGCGTTCGCATCGCTGTTCTCGTAATCCTCTGCGCCGCCGTCGGCGCGGTCTTCGTCTTTCGTCACTCGTTTTCCCTCTGCCCCGACCACCAGCGCTGCGCCGCGGCCAGCATGGCGTCGTCGGCAGCATTGGCCGCTACCTCCGGCTGCCGCCAGCCCGCGGCGACGTCTTCCGCCGCGACCCGCGGCGACGGCACGACCAGTGTAATGCGCGCTAACTTATGCGTTTCCCGCGGCTTAAGCAATGCCGTCAGGTTAGCGAGCGCTTCACCGCTGGAAATGAGTATCAGCTGCACCGATTCCCCGAGCAGCCGCGCTGCCAGCGCCGCGCCGTCGAGGGCCGGCGCGACCCGCCGATAGCAGGCGAGCTCGCTGACCGCGGCCCCCCGGGAGACTAGCGTCTCGCGCAGAGCCTGGCGGCCCCCCTCCCCCTTGACGATGAGCACGCGCTGGCCGTGCACCGCCTGCAGCGGCGGCAGCGCCAGGAGTCCCTCGCTGGTCATGTCCTCCCCCGGTGTCTGCACCACCAGCCCCGCATCGCGCAGCGCCGCCGCCGTGCTGTCACCGACGGCGTAGCAGGCCACACCCACGGGCCACCGGGGCCAGTAGTCGAACAACAGCGCGAGCCCGAAGTGCACCGCGTTGCGGCTGATGAAGATGCAGTGCTGGAAGCGATCGAGGTCCTGCACGAGCCGGCGCCCGCTCGGCGCCAGCTCGCCGAGGGGCTCCAGAGCGAGCAGCGGCTCCCGGGAGACACTGAAGCCGGCCGACCGGAGTCGCTCGCAGAGACCGTCGGCCTGCCCTGCCGGGCGTGTAACCAGGACCCTGGGGGCAGGGCTAGCCACCATAGCTCACCGATTCGGCACTGGAGATCGTATTCATGTTATGAGTACACGCTGAAACGCCTATTTGGTTTCTCGCCGGATCTTGCACGCTGCAGCGAATTTTTCTCCTGCGGCAATAGCTACGGCTATTGCCTTAGTCGGAAAATCCCCTGCAGCGCACAATCTCTCGCCGAGAATTCCAAATATCGGTGAGCTATGGCGGCTAACGCGCATAGACCTCGGCGAGGATGGCC
>CAYFVG010000023.1:0-17935 GCA_964346365.1 uncultured Alteromonadaceae bacterium | reverse complement strand
GCACCTCGCCGGCCATGCCGTGGTCGACCTCGGCGAGATGGTCGTAGATGAGATCCTCCCGCGGGTGATGGAAACGGTCCGGCCAGGTGACCATGTAATCCATGATCTCGTAGAGCACATGCGTATCGACGAGGTCGCCGCGCTCGATGGCGTTCAGCTGCTGCGACAGCAGCGCCATGACGGCGGCGATGTGGCGGTGCTCCGCGCGCAGGGCCACCAGCATGGCGGCCTCGGGCGGACCTGCCGGCTTTTCCCGGCGCGGGCTGGCGGCCATGGTGTTCTCCAAGGAAGTGAATGTTGAAAGCGTAGCCGAGGCGTGCCGGAGCGGCAACATGCCGCCGACAGCCGACAGCCGACAGGGAAAGGCACCCCGTCTGCAGGAGCATTCTCGAGATTTCCGGGGAGAGTACGGGATGCTTCTCTCAGTCGCTCCACGATATTCGCTTTGTGAGAGAAGCATCCCGTACTCTCCCCTACCGCAGTGCAGACTTCCAGGGCGGTAGGAAGGGCTGCGGTCGGGGACCCCACCAAGCGAATATCGTGGAGCGTCCCGGCCGGGCAAGGCTTGGGGGTAACCGGCCGTAGCGGGCCCTCGCGACTCGAGTACTTCCAGGGCTTAGGAGGTAGGGGCGGCTGCTGGAGGATGCCCCCACAAAGCGTGTAACGGGGAGCGACTGGGGGCATCCTCCAGCAGCCGCACCGGGAAACTACGATGAGCGGAAGGCGACTCGGGGCAACCTCCAGCAGCCGCCCCGGAAAGTCGCCATTAAACGCCGAAAACGCCGACCCTGGAGCCGGCGTTCGAGAGTGACGCTGCCGCGGTTCAGTCGAACTCGCGGATCATACCGGTGACGGTCTCTTTCGCATCGCCGAAGATCATCCGCGTGTTGTCCTTGAAGAACAGCGGGTTGTCGATGCCGGCGAAGCCCGATGCCATGGAGCGCTTGAGCACGAACACCGTGCGCGCGTTGTCCACGTTGATCACCGGCATGCCGTAGATCGGCGAGGACTCCACCTCCCGGGCGGCGGGGTTCACCACGTCGTTGGCGCCGATCACGATGGCCACATCCACCGTATCCATGCGCGGATTGATCTCGTCCATCTCCAGGAGCAGATCGTAGGGCACGTCCGCCTCGGCGAGCAGCACGTTCATGTGGCCGGGCATGCGACCGGCCACCGGATGGATACCGAAGACCACCTCGGCGCCGTTCTTCTCCAGGAGCTCGCGCAGCTCGTTGACCACGTGCTGGGCCTGGGCAACGGCCATGCCGTAGCCCGGGATGACGGCGACGCTGGTGGCCGCCTCGAGCACATAGAAGGCGTCTTCCACGGACAGCGGCTTGATCTCGCCCTCGATGCTGGCCGTCGCCTCCACCGGATCCGCGAAACCACTGAACAACACGTTGCTGAGGGACCGGTTCATGGCCTTGCACATGATCTGTGTCAGGATGATGCCCGACGCACCGACCAGGGAACCGGCGACGATAAGGATATTGTTGTTGATCGCGAAGCCCGCGGCACAGGCCGCCAGCCCGGAATAGGAGTTCAGCAGCGAGATCACCACCGGCATGTCCGCACCACCGATGGGAATCACCAGCAGCGCGCCGAAGACCAGCGCCAGCACGACAATCAGCAGCAGCCAGAGGCCCGCGTTCGGGAAGGCCAGGAACAGCAGCGTCGACAGCGCGATCCCGCCGACCACCGCGAAGCTCACCAGTTTCTGGTTGGGCAGCGCCTTGAGGTTGCCGAGCTTTTCGCTCAGCTTGCCCCAGGCGATGATCGAGCCGGTAAAGGTCACGCCGCCGATCAGGATCGACAGCGCCACCGTGATCAGCGTGAAGGCACCCGCGCTGCCGCCCACGGCGGCGATGCCGACACAGAGGCTGGCGAGGCCGCCGAAGCCGTTGAACAGCGCGACCATTTCCGGCATGGCCGTCATCTGCACCAGGCGCGACGCAGCAACGCCGATGGCACCGCCGATGACGAAGCCGGCTAGGATGTAGCCGTAGTCGACAATGCCCTGGTCCATGAGCGCCGCGACCACCGCGAGCAACATGCCGATCGCGGAAATCTGATTGCCGCGGCGCGCCGTCGCCGGCGAACCGAGGAGCTTCAGGCCGAAAATGAAAAGTGCCGCCGCAACGACGTACGCCAGCTGGATACCGATCTGTTCGGACGCCATGCTCAACCCCCCCGCTTCTTGAACATGGCCAGCATGCGGTCCGTGACCAGATAGCCGCCGACCACGTTGATCGAAGCCAGGGTCACGGCGAGCGCGCCGAGCCAGTTGGCGAGGTCACCCCGGCCCGTGCCGGCCAGGGCGACGGCGCCGACCACGGTGATGCCTGAAATCGCATTGGCACCGGACATGAGCGGCGTGTGCAGCGTCGCGGGTACTTTGTTGATGAGTTCGAAGCCGACGAAGATCGACAGCATCAGGATGAACATCAGGAATACGGCTTCCATATCACTCCCCTCCGGCCAGCAGGTTCTTGATGGTTTCGTTGACGACCTCGCCGTCGTGGGTAATCACGCAGCCGGACAGCATATCGTGCTCGAGGTCGACAATCAGCTTGCCCTCGTCCTCGTTCCAGACATCGTCGACGAGGTTGAACAGATTGTTGGAATACATAACGCTGGCGTCGCGGCAGACATGATTCGGGAGATTGCCCTTGCCAATCACCGTCACGCCGTTGATCTCGACGACCTCGTCGGGCACGGAGCCCTCGACGTTGCCGCCGGTCTCCGCCGCCATATCCACGATCACGGCGCCGGGCTGCATGCCCTCGACCATATCCCGGGTGACGATGACCGGGGGCTTGCGGCCAAAGACCTGGGCCGTGGTAATGACCACGTCGGACTCGGCGATGACGGCCTTCTGGGCCTCGCGCTGCTTTTCGATCTGCTCCGGCGTGAGTTCCTTGGCGTAGCCGGCGGCGGTTTCACCGGTCTCCCCGAGATCAATCTCGAGGAAGGTGCCGCCCAGGGAGCGCACCTGCTCGGCCACGACCGGACGCGTGTCGAAGGCGGTGACCCGGGCGCCGAGGCGCTTGGCCGTGGCGATGGCCTGAAGGCCGGCAACGCCGGCACCGATGATGAACACCTTCGCCGGCTTCAGGGTGCCCGCCGGGGTCATCATCATGGGAAAGATACGGGGCAGGTGCGCCGCGGCCTGAATCACCATGACGTAGCCGGCGAGGTTGGCTTGAGAGGACAGCGCATCCATTTTCTGGCTGCGCGTGGTGCGCGGGATCATCTCCATGCTGATGGCGGTGATCTTGCGGTCGCGGAAGGCTTGCACCAGCTCGTGCTCATTGAACGGGTCGAGATAGCTGATGTGGACGCAGCCTTCTTTCATGGTGCCAAGCTCGTCGATCGAGGGCTTGCGCAGTCGCAAGAGCACGTCGGCCTCGCCCAGCAGCTTGTCCCGATCGGCGACGACCGACGCACCGGCCTCCGTATATTCTGCATCCTCGAAGCCGGAAGCGGCTCCCATGCCCGCTTCGACCTGCACGTCGGCGCCGAGCCGGACGAGTTTTTTCGCGGACTCCGGGGTGATGGGAACGCGGTTTTCCCCCGGATGGGTTTCCTTTGGCACACCTAAGAGCATGTTTTTCATCCCTCTCTACCGTGTCGTAACCCGCTACCGGGCCGTGTCATAGCCCCCTACAGGCGACGGGGTGCGCCTGCATTGGTCAATGGAAAGCTGCCCACAGACCCACGGCAGCCGGGGCGCAGGGTCAACGGGGCGCTGACTTTAGCACAGGAAAAGCGGGGCGGCATCCGCAGCGGGGCAGGTCCCCCACGCGGATGCTTCAGCCCGCGTGAAGGGTAAGGAAGGGGTTCATCCAGCGATGCTTCCAGCTCGTGAAGCGCAGGGGCGCATCCAGCACAGCCAGGCAGATACAGTCCTGATCCGGCAGTGCGCGTGGCGCGTGCGCCTCACTGGCCTGCCGAAAGAGAAAATCTCCGGGGTGATAGGTACCGCGATCATCACTGAACCCGCCTTCCAGCACGAGCGTCATCTCGCTGCCGCGATGGTCGTGGTCCGGAATGGCTCGACCGGCCTTGATCTGGTAGAGAGCGCACTCGAAATCGAGGTCCCCGGTTTTGAGGTAGGCGGTGCTCAGCGCGGACGTGATCCGACGCCAGGGCAGGTCGGAAAAATCGCCGTTCATAAGGCGCGCCAACAGCGCCGGGATACCGCTCATACCCGGCTTGGGCCGGCTGTAGGACAGCGGTGCCGTTTCGTCGAGGCGGGCGAGCACGCTGTTCAACACCGTATCGCCTACAGGCTCCGGGTCCTGTGCCTCGAAGAGTGCCGCGCCGACGTCCTGGAGCTGTTCCGCCGCGCGCCGGCAGTCGCTGCAATAGTTGAAGTGTGCGGCAACGCACGCGCTTTGAGCGAGCGAAAGCGTCCCCGCCGCATAGTCCGTTAACAGTTCCAGTGGTGGATGATGGTGTGTAGCCATTGTCCTCAGCTCTGTTCTGGGCGCTCGAAGTGAACCTGCATTTTCTGCATCGCCAGCCTGACCCGGGACTTTACCGTACCCAGCGGCAGATCCAGCTCCGCGGCAGCTTCGGCGTGCGATTTTCCTTCCATGTACACTTTGGCGAGAATCTGCATCTGATCGGGCGGCAGCCCCGCCATCACTTCTCTTATACGCTCACCGCTGCGTTTGGACTGCAACTGAGCCAACGGCTCTTCACTTTCCTCGTGCTCCGGCGCAAAGTCCTCTGCCGCAAGCGGTGTGTCGAACTTCTGCAACCGCCGAAAGAGGTCGGTCCGGCAGTTGCGCGCGATCGTGTAGACCCAGGTACTAGCCGCCGCCTTTTCCGGGTTGAAGGCACCGGCCTTCTGCCAGACCTTGAGCATGACCTCCTGCACAAGCTCGTCCGCGTGATTTGCCGAGAGGGTGGAGCCCGACAGCGCAAAAGCCTTGATCAGCGGGCCGAAGTGTCGGAAGAATCGGGTGAAAGCCGCGCGATCCTGATCGCGGGCAATCTTCACCAGACACTCGCTCCATTCATCGGTGCGCCGCCCTGCCTGCGGCCAGCGCGTCACGTTGCTGTTTACACCGCCTGGGCTTGATGCCTTCGTTTCAGTTACTACCATTTGTGCTGTCACTCTACTCTCCTGTGCCTTGCATCCCGTCGGAACGCTTTCAGGCTGTCGGGACTAAGAGGATACTAACACGCAACAATGGAACTGCGACTGCTTGTCCAGGTTTTGACTTGCAGTTGTCATGATTTTTCTGGGCAGACGGTCCCGGTGCATCGCTTGCGGCTTTTATCCCGACCGCAGGTACAACGCCTGCAGGAACGCTGATCCGGCGCCAGCGACGTTGATCCGCCCACTTTTGCGCGACGTAATCTCCTCGCATTTATCGAGGTCTTTGCTTTGCAAGTAGCAGTCATAGGCTCCGGCATATCCGGGCTGGCGTGTGCTCACTATCTGAGTGACCGCCACCACGTCGAGGTCTTTGAGGCGAACAAGCAGATTGGCGGGCACACCGCCACCGTCGATGTGCAACTCGGTACCCGCCGCTACGCCGTCGATACGGGTTTCATCGTCTTTAACGACTGGACCTACCCCAATTTTATCGCTCTCCTCGACCAGCTCGGGGTCAGCAGCCGGCCCAGCTCCATGGGCTTTTCTGTACACGACGAGGTCAGTGGCCTCGAGTACTGCGGCAGCGGCCTGAACGGGCTCTTTGCCCAGCGCCGGAACCTGGTGTCGCCGCGATTTCTGAGCATGGTGCGGGATATCCTGCGCTTCAACCGCGAGGCCATCGAGGACCTCGACGCCGGTCGCGTGGACAACGCCACAACGCTCGGCGACTATCTTGATGCGCGCCACTACGGCCCGGCGTTCCGGCGCCAGTATCTGATTGCCATGGCCTCGGCGATCTGGTCCGCAGACTGCGACTCGGTCGTCAACTTCCCGCTGCAGTTCTTTCTACGCTTCTTCCGCAACCACGGCCTGCTGTCGGTCCGTGAGCGGCCACAATGGCGCGTCATCGAGGGCGGCTCCCGGGAGTACCTGCGCCCGCTGTGCCAGCGTTTCGAGGACCGGATCCATACCGGATGCGCCGTCATCGCCGTCGCCCGCCAGCCGGACCGGGTGACTTTGACCCTCGCCAGCGGCGAGGAGCGGCACTTCGATCAGGTGGTTATCGCCACCCACGCGGACCAGGCCCTGGCGATGCTGGCGGATCCCAGCAGCGAGGAGCAGGCGGTGCTGGGCGCGCTGCCCTACCAGGACAACGACGCCGTGCTGCACACCGACGTGCGCCTGCTGCCAACGAACCGCAACACCTGGTCCAGCTGGAATTACCGCCTCGGCGTGGACGACCAGCGTGCGGTCGTGACCTATAATATGAACATCCTGCAGGGACTCGAGGCTCCGGAGACTTTTTGCGTGACGCTCAACCACACCAGTGCCATCAACCCGCACAAAATTCTCGGCCGCTTCACCTACGCCCACCCGGTATTCTCCCTCGCCGGCATCGAGGCGCAGGCGCGCTGGGGCGATATCAACGGCCAGCGGCGGACGTGGTACTGCGGCGCCTACTGGCACAATGGTTTCCACGAAGACGGCGTGGTCAGTGCACTGCGCGTGGCCGAGGCCCTCGCCGGGAGTAAGCGGGCGGCCGCATGAAGTCGCGACTCTACACCGGACTGCTGCGCCACCGCCGGCACCGGCCCCGCGTGCACGCCTTCAGCTACCGCGTATTCATGCCCTACCTCTGCCTCGACGAACTGCCGGCGCTGTTCGATAACATCCCGCTCTGGTCGGCCCGGCGCCGGGCCCTCGGCCGCTACCGCCGGGACGATTTCCTCGGCGACCCGGCCAAGCCTCTAGCAGACGAGGTCCGTCGGCGCATCCGCGAGGAGACGGGCCGGGAGCACCGCGGGCCGATCTACCTGCTGGCAAACCTGCGCTACTTCGGCATTCAGATGAACCCCATCTGCTGCTACTACTGTTTCAGCGAGGACGAGTCGCGGCTGGAACACCTGGTGGCCGAGGTGACCAACACGCCCTGGAACGAGCGCCACAGCTATGTCCTGGACGCCGGTGAGGGCGCGCGGCTGGCCTGCGACTTCGACAAGGCCCTGCACGTCTCACCCTTCAACCCGATGGCGCAGCGCTACCACTGGCGCAGCAACACCCCGGGGCGTCGCCTGGGCATTCACCTGGCCAACAGCGCTGCCGGCGAGCCGATTTTCGATGCGACCCTCGCCCTCACTGCGGAGCCCCTGACCGCCAGCAACCTCAACCGCATGCTGCTACGCTACCCGTTCATGACCGCCAAGGTAGCCGGGGCCATCTATTGGCAGGCGCTGAAGCTGTTCCTGAAGCGGGTGCCCCTTTACCCTCACCCTGAAAGAAGCAAACCGTCTGGAGTGTGACATGGACGACCTCAGCGTCAGCCGCATCCGGCTGCTACCGCAGGCCCGAAGCCTGCTCGGCGGCAACCTCGCCCGAAAGCTCATGCTCGGGGTGCTGGCAAAGATCCGCACGGGAAGCCTGACCTTGCGGGACGGTGATGAAACCCTACACTTCGGTCAAAGCGGCCGCCCCGGTGAACCACAGGCCGAGATCGTCGTGCACAACCGCGAGGCCTATCGCAAGGTCCTCACCGGCGGCACTATTGCCTCCGGCGAGGCCTACATCGAAGGCGACTGGTCGTCGCCCGACCCCACGGAGGTGACGCGCCTGTTCAGCGCCAACCTGGCTGCCCTCGAGACCCTGCAGGCGAAGCAGCACTGGTACCTGCGCGCCGGGCTCGCGGTCGCCCACGCCATGAACCGCAACACCCACGAGGGCTCCCGACGGAATATCGCCGCGCACTACGACCTCGGCAATGACTTCTTCGGTCTATTCCTCGACCCCACCAGGATGTACTCCGCGGCGGTCTTCGACAATCCCGCGGACGCGCTGGAAACGGCGGCGGTGGCGAAGCTGGACGAGATCTGCCGGCAGCTCGAGCTCAAGCCCGCGGATCACCTGGTCGAGATCGGTACCGGCTGGGGCGGCATGGCGATCCACGCCGCCACCCGCTACGGCTGCCGGGTGACCACCACGACCATTTCCCGGGAGCAGTACGAGCACGCCCGGGCGGAGGTCGCCCGCCGGGGCCTCGAAGACCGGGTCACGGTGCTCTGCGAGGATTACCGCGAGCTCACCGGCAAGTACGACAAACTGGTCTCGATCGAGATGATCGAGGCCGTGGGTCACGACTTCTATCGCAGCTACTTCCAGTGCTGCTCGCAGCTGCTCAAGGCGGACGGCAAGATGGTCATCCAGGCCATCACCATCCCGGACCAGCGCTACGACCGCGCCCGCCGTTCCGTCGACTACATCAAGCGCTACATTTTCCCCGGCGGCTGCCTGCCCTCCCTCGGCGTCATCGCCCGGCACATCGCCGAGGATACGGACATGCAGCTCGTGCACCTGCGCGATATCACCCGGGACTACGCCCGCACCCTGGCCCACTGGCGGGAGCGCTTCCTCGCCAACCTCGACAGCGTGCGCGAACAGGGCTTCGACGAGCGCTTCATCCGCATGTGGGAGTTCTACCTCTGCTACTGTGAGGGCGGCTTCCGCGAGCGCATCATCGGCACCGCGCAGATCGCCTTTGCCAAACCCGGCTACCGCCCCGCGGAAGGCTGATCGGCAACACGGTACTCCCAATGCGGCGCCAGCAGGTCCCGGTAGGGCGGCGCGAGGAAGCGCGGGTCGATCAGCAGCGCCGCCCCGCGATCCGCATCGGCGCGCACCACGCGGCCAAGGGCCTGATTGACGCGCTGTAGCGCCGGGTAGAGGCAGGCGCAGGCGAAACCGTCGCGGCCGCGGGCCCGGAACCAGGCCTCCAGCGCGCGGGTGTCGTGGGAGAGCTGCGGCAGACCGGGCCCTACAACCACCACCGAGCACAGCTGTTCCCCGGGCAGGTCGATCCCCTCGCTGTAACCGCTGCCGAGCACGGCAAGGGCGAGGGTATTGCGTGCCTCGCCGAGGAGCGCCAGCAGGTCCGTGACCGCCGGCTCGCCGCTTGTCGGCTGCACCCACAGCTGCCGGTCCCGCAGCCCCGCCGCGATGCCCTCCCGACAGTCCGCCAGGTAGCGGTGGGAGGGAAAGAACACCAGGCAGTTCCCGGGGTGATCCCGGGCCCAGGCCAGCAGCCGCTCTACCAGGGCTCCGCGGCTCCCCGCCCGCGCCGCGTAGCGCGTGTCGATGCCCGGCTCCAGGGTCACGGCCAGCTGCGACGGCAGGAAGGGCGACGGGCAGCGGTGCCAGACCGCGTCGGCGCGAAACCCGAGGCGCTCGCCCATCCACGCCGGTGGGGCCAGGGTGGCGGAGAAAGCCACGCTGGCGTGCCACGCGGCGTGGCGCAGACCGAGAAGCCGGCCGGGGTCGAGACAGTTGAGAACCAATACGGCGCTGTCTCCCGGCCGGCCCGGTCTACCCGGGGCGCGCCCTCCGGCACATGCCTCCCCGGCACGGGCGGCATCTGGCGGAGACGGAGGCGCCGGGGGCTCCGCGAGCAGCAGGTCGCAGCGGTAGTCGTCGCCCCAGGCCTCGCTCACACGGAGATAGGCCAGGGCCGCAAACCATGCATCCTTGAGCGGCCCGGGCGCCGCGAGCACATCCGGGCGCTCCGCCAGCAGGGCCGCCGCCGCTGCCCCCAGCTCTTCCAGCGCCCTCGCCACGGCCTCGGGCGGCGAGGCCAGGGGACGGGATTCAGCCGCCGCTTCAATGCTCTCTGGCAGCAGCGCGGCCAATGCCGCCTCGGCGCCCGCCAGGGCCCGGCGCAGGCGCCCCCGGGCCACCCGCCGGGCCCGGCGCAGGAGCCCCCGCTCCAGCCGGGCACTGTACATGTCCCGGGCCCGCGCCGGCAGGTTGTGCGCCTCGTCGACCAGCAGCGACCAGCGCTCGCCCCGCTCCGTGGCCAGCTGACCGAGAGAGCCGGCGAGGGAAAACGGATAGTGCAGGTCCGCGATCACCAGGTCGCACCAGGGCAGGAGATCGAAGGCGAGCTGGTAGGGGCAGAGATCGTGGCGGCGGCCGAGATCCTCGATCGCCGGTTGGTCCAGGCGCCGCAGCCCCAGCGCCTCGGCCCGGGCCGCCGGCAGCTTGTCGTAATAGCCCCGCGCAAAGCGGCATTCCTCGGGACGGCAGGCCTTGCCGGGAGAGAAGCAGATACGCTCCTTTGCCGTGAGCGTCAGCCGGGTCGCCGCAAGGCCCCCGTCCTCGAGCTGCGCCAGGGTCTGTTCGGCCGCCCTGCGCCCGGTGTGTCGCGCCGTGCAGAAGACCACCGTGTCGTGCTTCCCGGTACCCAGGGCCTTGAGCGCCGGGTAGAGCACGGCCAGGGTCTTGCCGATACCCGTGGGGGCCTCGAGGAGCAGCTGCCCACCGCGATCGATGCAGCGGTAGACGAGTTCCGCCGCGCGCCGCTGACCCGCGCGGTAGTCCCCATGGGGAAAGGCCAGGGCCGCGATGCTGGCGTCCCGTTCCCGGGCCAGAGCGGCAACAAGGTCCAGCCAGGCGCCGTAGCGGGCCAGGCTGTCCTCCAGGAACACTGCGAGCTCCGCCGCTTCGTAGTGCTGCTCGAGCGAATGCTCCTCGCCCCTGTCGAGCTGGTACCAGGTCAGCCGGACCGTGACCGCCGGGAAGCCCTCGGCCTGGGCCAGCATGGCGGCATAGAGCCGGCCCTGGGCCAGGTGCTGACGGCTGAGGGCCCCCGGCAGACCCGCCGGGTCCACCCGGCAGGTCTTTATCTCCTCGACCACGGCGGCGCCGCGGTCAACGCCGTCGGCCCGGCCCCGCAGGAGCAACGATCGCCCCTCTTGGTTCCGGCGATAGCTCAGGGCGACCTCGGCCTCCCAGCCTGTCGGCCGCCGCGCTGCGACCTCGCGATGGCCGCGCTGCCCGTCCGCCGCGGTGGGCGCGGCCTGAAAGCGCTGGTCGATGTCCCCGCTGCGGTGACAGAAGGCCACCAGTTCGCGCACGGCGACCACGCTCTCAATCATCCGCCCAACTCACCTGCAGTACCGCGGCGGGGACGCCGAGCGCCGCGAAATGGTTCAGCCAGCGGCGCTGATGTTCCTGCAGCGCATCGCCCGGACCCTTCACCTCGTAGAGGCGATACGCCCCCGGGGCGTCACCGAGGGCGGCAAGATCCGGAAAGCCCCGGCGGTTGTCCGCGGGGTCGAAGAGCAGCCGCTGCCAGGTGCCGGCGAGATGGTCGAAGGGAATGCATCGGGCGGCGCGCACAACGAGCGCCTCATCGAGGGTGCGCCAGTCGACCCACGGGCACTGGTAGCCGTGGTAGCGGCGCCAGGCCCCGGCGAGGAGCGCCGGCAGGTCCGCCGCGGCAAGCGCCGCGAAACGCGCGTCGATGGCCTCGCGGCGGCGCTCCCGGAACGCGGCGCTGAACGCATCGGCGGGGCCGGCCTGGTAGGGATGGTGGAAAGCCCCGGGCACCGGCGCAAACAGCTGTTCCCAGAAGGCCAGGCCGAAGAGCCCGGTGAACAGGGTGTTTTCGAGGTAGTAGACCGGCATCCCGTCGCGGACCGCCAGCGCCGCGGCGCTGGCGCGCTCGACGCTGCCGCGGTCCCGGGACACCGCCAGGCTCTCGACCGGGAACCGGTCTCGCGGCCTCGACCGGGTCTCGCCGCGCACGCGCCGGCAGAGGCGCCGGGCCATGCGTTGTGCCGCGGCGGCCTCGGCCTCGCACCAGGGCGCCGCGAGCATCGCCTCCACCGCGGCCAGCGCCTCCCGGTCGTCGCCGCGCGCCTCGAGCACCCGCGCGCGACGCTCCCGGGCCGGGTGCCGCGCGCTCGCGGCATACAGCGCCAGGGCGAGGTCATAGGTACCCTGGCGCTCGCAGGCGCGGCCGAGGCGGTTGAGGAGGCGCCACCAGGAGCGCCGGGCGGCCGCGCCGTTGACGGTCAGGGCGAGGGCCGCCTCGGCGACCGCCTGCAGCGCACCGGGCTCGGCCTCCGGGTCTTCCCGCCACTGCCAGTACCGGTCCGCGAGGGCGCCGACGGCGCGGTACTCCTCCACCGCCGCCCGGTCGGCGAACAGCCGCGTCTCCCGGTCCAGGGCGTAGGGGTAGTAGCGGGCGACCCCGAGGTCGCTGAGCACGAAATCGAGGAGGCCCTGGCGCCGGTTGCCGAAAAAGAGCAGCTGCAACACCTCCAGCACCTCGACGGCGCGCGGTGCCACCACGCGCTCCGGGGCCCGGGCCTGCACCCGTCGCCAGCGCGCGGCGTCGTCCTCGCCGAGGGCGTCGACGGCCTCGAGCAGCGGCCCCTTGGGCAGCCGCGCCGCTCGCGGCAGCTCCCCGGCGTAAAAGACGACGAGCTCCGCCCGCGTGAACAGCCGGCCGAGCTCGGCTACCGGCAGGGCATCGAGCTCGAGCACCAGCCCCGCGCCGACGAGCGCATCGAGGGGCGGGTCTGCCGGGCCGATCTCCGGATAGCAGAGGCGGGAGGCGCGGAACCAGGGGCCGACGCGCGCGAGGAGACGCAGGTAAAGGCAGCGCGCCGGGACCGGCAGCGCGTCGAAGCGCGCGAGCACGTCGCGCTCGCCCGCCGTGAGCAGGTCGCCGTAGCGCGCCTCGACCGCGGCGCGCAGGCGCTGGAAGTTGTCGAGGTAGTAGCGCGGCGGCAGGTCGGGGGGTGTCGCGGGCTCGGGTTTCAACGCGTTCGCTGCCCTGGCGGATCGAGAAGCACGCCACCATGGTACGCCAGCGGCCGCGGGCTGTCAGAGGCTGCCTGTCGCAGGCTGTCTGCCGGTGGCTACCTGTACCGCGCGGCGCTTTTCCGGCATCCTTCGCTGCGTGCGTCGGCGAGCCAGGCCGGAGGGACGGAGACGGACTAGCCAGGCGGGCCCGCGGGCCCTTCGTGGCAACGGCGGAATGAGGGCAGGCCTTGACCAGTGAACACGCCAACGACCGATTGACCCTGCCCCTGGCCGCGGCGCCGATTGTCTTTCTCGTCGCCCTCCTCGCCTGCTCGGTCTTTCTTTTCGGCGCCGACGCCTCCTACGGTCCGAACCAGATTGCCCTGGTCCTCGCCACCTGCGTGACGGCGATCGTCGGCTATCGCACGGGGCTCGGCTGGAATGCCGCGCAGGCCGGCATGGTCGATGGTATCGGCGTCGGCCTCGCGCCGACGCTGATCCTGCTCGCCGTGGGCATGCTTATCGGCACCTGGATTCTCGGCGGCACCGTGCCGGCGATGATCTATTACGGCGTGCAGCTTCTCAACCCGAGCGTATTCTACGCGGCCAGCTCGGTCCTCTGCGCGATCGTCGCGCTCAGCATCGGCAGTTCCTGGACCGTCGCCGGGACGCTGGGCATCGGCCTCATGGGCATCGCCGGAACCTTCGAGCTGTCGCCGGCGATCACCGCCGGCGCGATCGTCTCCGGCGCCTACTTCGGCGACAAGCTGTCCCCCATGTCGGATACCACCAACCTCGCCGCCGCCGCCGGGGGCGTCGACCTCTTTGATCATATCCGCCACATGATCTGGACCACGGCACCCGCCTTCCTTATCGCGCTGACGATTTTCGCTTTCCTCGGCGACGCCACCGCCTCGGAGCCGGCCCAGATCGCCCGGCTCACGGACAGCCTGCAGCGTGAGTTCGCCATCGGCCCGCAGCTGCTGCTGCCGCTGGCTCTCATGCTGTTCCTCGTCTACCGGCGTTATCCCGCCTACCCCTCCATCGTCCTCAGCGCCCTCGCCGGCGGGCTCGTGGCCCTCATCTTCCAACCGGACCAGGTGCTGCGCCTCGCCGGCGACACGCCGGGGGGCGACCTCCCCGCCTACGGCAAGGGCCTGTGGCTGGCGCTCGCCGACGGCTACCGGTCCGACAGCGGCAACGCGGACCTCGACGCCCTGCTGAGCAAGGGCGGCATGAGCAGCATGCTGAACACGGTCTGGCTGATCCTCTGCGCCCTCGGCTTCGGCGGGGTCCTCGAACGCACCGGGATCCTCAACTACTGGCTGGAGGTCGCGCTGCGGGGCGTGCGCAGCACGGGGTCGCTGGTCGCTACCACCGTCGTCACCTGCTTCAGCACCAACGTGCTGGCGGCGGACCAGTTCATTTCCGTGGCCCTGCCCGGGCGCATGTTCCGCCGCGCCTTCATCGCCCGCGGCCTGTCGCCGCTGAACCTCTCGCGCACCCTGGAGGACTCGGCGACCATCACCTCGGCGCTCATTCCCTGGAATACCTGCGGCGCCTACATGAGCGCCACCCTCGGGGTGGCGACGGCCAGCTACGCGCCCTACGCCTTCTTCAACCTCGCCTGCCCCCTGATCGCAGTGGCCTACGGCTTCCTCAACATCGCCCAGAAGCCCCTCGAGAGCGAGAGCGAGAGCGGGCGCGCCGCCGCGGAGGCCTGAGGGTGGCGGCCTGGGATCTCCCCACACCCTTTGTCATCGAGCACACCGTGGCCGCCGGCGACATCGACGGCCTCGAGCACACGAACAACGCCGTCTACGTCCAGTGGTGCGAGCAGGCGGCCTGGCGCCACACCGAGGCGCTGGGCATCGGCCTCGAGGACTACCGGGCCCTGGACCGGGCCATGGCGGTGATCCGGGGCGAATACGAGTATCTCGCCGCCGCCCGCCTCGGCGACCACCTGGCCATCGCCACCTGGATCACCGGCTGGGACCGGCGCCTGACCATGACCCGGGCCTTCCAGGTGCGCCGGGAGCCGGACGGCATAACCCTTCTGCGGGGCAGGGTCACCTTCGCCTGCATCCAGATTTCCAGCGGCAAGCCCCGGCGCATACCGCCGCTATTCATGGCGGTGTACGGCCCGGCGATCGTCGAACCGGAGGGCTGAGGCCCCGGGTCAGGCCCGGCCCCAGGGGAAGGCCAGCACCTCGTCGATGCTGCCGGCGCCGGTGGCCGCCAGCAGCAGCCGGTCGACACCCAGCGCCACGCCGCTGCACGCCGGCAGCCCGGCATCCAGGGCCGCCAGCAAACGGGGGTCGGGGGTGCGCTCGGCAAGTCCCTGCGCCCGCCGCCGCGCATTGTCGGCGGCGAAGCGCCGCCGCTGCTCCGCCGGGTCCGTGAGTTCGTGGTAGCCATTGGCGAGTTCCAGCCCGTCGACATAACACTCGAAGCGCTCGGCCACGGGCACGGAGCCGCTGTCGTTCACACGGGCGAGGGCGGCCTGCGTGGCGGGATAATCGTAAATGCAGACGATGCCCTCGAGGGCCGGCTCTATGCAGTGACTCAGGAGCAGGTCCAGCCAGCCGTCGCGGTCGAGCGCGAGCTCACCGAGGTCCAGGCGCGCGCGGGCCAGCGCCGCCAGCGCTTCCACCGGGGCCCGGTGCGGGTCGAGGTCGAGGTGCTCCCGGAACAGCGTCCCGTAGCGCACCTTGCGCCAGCCCCCGCGCCCGAGGCAGCGCTCGAGCAACGCCGCGACCTCGTCCATGAGCTGGTGGTGGTCGAGGCCCGGCCGGTACCACTCGAGAAGCGTGAATTCCGGGTTGTGCCTGGACCCGCTCTCGCCGTCGCGGAAGGCCCGGGAGAGCTGATAGATGGGCCCGCTACCGGCCGCCAGGAGCCGCTTCATGGCATACTCGGGAGAAGTCTGCAGGAAACGGGGGCCGGCGAGGGCCGCGCCCGCGGGTACGACCAGCGGCTCGAGGGCCGGGTCGGTGACGCCGTGGCCGGCGAGTAGCGGCGTCTCCACCTCGAGGACAGCACGCTCTGCCATAAAGCCGCGCAGGGTGGCGAGCAGTTCCGCGCGGCGCGCCAGGATCGCGAGACTGGCGGCGGGCCGCCAGTCCTCCATCGTCAGGACTTGCTGGCCCGGGCGACGTACTCGCCGCTGCGGGTGTCCACGCGGATGACCTCGCCCCGGGAGATGAACAGGGGCACGCGGACCACCGCGCCGGTGCTCAGCGTCGCCGGCTTGCTGCCGCCCTGGGCCGTGTCGCCCTTCAGGCCCGGGTCTGTCTCGACGATCTCCAGCTCGACAAAATTGGGTGCCGCTACCGACAGGGGCGTACCGTTGTAAAGGGTGACCTCCACCGGCTCCTGCTCTTTCAGCCACTGTTTGGCGTCGCCCACGGCGGCCGCGTCGGCCTGGTGCTGCTCGAAGGACTTCGGCTCCATGAAATACCAGAACTCACCGTCCGTGTAGAGATATTCCATGCTGATGTCCATGACGTCGGCCGCCTCCAGGGATTCACCGGACTTGAAGGTGCGCTCCCAGACCCGCCCGGTCTTGAGGTTGCGCAGCCGGACCCGGTTGAAGGCCTGGCCCTTGCCGGGCTTGACGAATTCGTTCTCGAGAATGCTGCAGGGCTCGCCGTCGAGCATGACCTTGAGGCCCGCGCGAAATTCATTGGTGGAGTAATTAGCCATGGTCACCGCCTGTGCTCTTCAAGCGCCGCATCATAGCGCAGGGACCCGGGGAAAGTCAGCGATGCTTTATTGCGCAGCACGAGCCGGCATGCGATACACTGGACATCTTCGATGAGCGCGCCGGGGAGGATGGCGGCCATGGCGGACAGCAGCACAGGTATTCTGCGCTTGCCGCAGCAGGACCTCGAGTCCTTCGACCACTTTGCTCTCGAAGCGAGCGCCGCCGAGGACTGGGCGGCCCGCCTGCCGAGCGGCAACCCCGCAAAGGGCGCTGCGGCCCTGCGCGATGGTCTGTCCGCCCTGAACCGCGTCGCCGTCGCGCCGGCGCGACGTTTCGAGCTCCTCGAAGCGCTTCGGGCACCGCTACAGCAACTGGCCGAGGCCCTGACCCGGGTGCTCATCGACGATAGCGCGGTTATTTCCGAGAACGCCCAGCAGCGCTCGGAGCTGGTATCGGATCTCTGCGAACTCGGTGCCGCAGGCTACGCCCTCGTGGCCGTGGACACGATTCGCAGCCCCGACGACGTGGATGGCACCAACCCCGCCCGCCTGGCCTGCGAGGCACTGCAGCGGGCCGTGGCCTTCCGCAGCATGGAGCTGCTGCAGTACCACCTGCTCTACCGGCCCGTGCCCCTGAATCACTGGGCGATGCTGCATCACCTGTACGCCCTCGCCGAGCGCCAGCAGCTGGCCAATCTGCCGGTCGCGGATCCGCTCACGGGCAGCGAGTCCACGATTGCCGGGGAGTACCTGCCGGGCGTGTTGCTGGCCTGCTGCAAGACCAACCAGCTGCGTCAGCAGGACATCTTCACCGCGTTCCGCGCCCTGCGCCACTGGCGGGACCTCGCCCGAATCGAGGACCCGACGGTAGGCGACGGCCTGTTCGTCATCGACCTGGCGAGCGACCGCCCGCCAGGCTATAGCAAGCTGCAGGTGCAGCCGCTGGGAGGAACGCAACGCTTCCTCAACACCCGGCCGATGGTCCACCACCTCGAGGAGCTGCACGTCCGGAGTGAGCAGGGCGGCTATGACCTGGACCGGGAAACGCGCCTCGACAATCATCTTTTTACCCACCTGTCGCGAGCCCTGGGCCAGGTGGCCCAGCGCCAATTCAAGCGCCAGCCGGCCCGGCACCAGCTGTGGATTGCTGCCGGCCTGTCGGCCGTGCATCACTACGTCGCCGGGGAGCGCACCCTCGATGAAGTTCTCCACGGCGACGACTACCAAACGCCTGCGGCCGAGCGGTTCGACCAAAACCCCTTCCTGAAAGTCTCCGAGGGCGGGGACGCCTGGCAGCAGGCGAATCCGGACGAGGACGCGGAGGAGCACGGCGACCGCCCGGACAATGCGTTCGCTGTCAATGCTGACGCCCTGGCTGGAACCGAGGCCCCGGACCGAGCGCCGCGGCGCTACACGGTGTTCACGGTGGAGTCTGCGAACGTAAGCCCCGGCGGCTACTGCGTGGAGTGGTCGGGTCTCCCCGACGGAGTCAACGTCGGCGATGTCGTCTGCCTGCGCGAACAGCAGCAGGGCGAGGGG
>CAYFVG010000022.1:0-18553 GCA_964346365.1 uncultured Alteromonadaceae bacterium | reverse complement strand
GCGGCTTGCCGCCGCGCATTCTACCGCTTCCGCACAGCCCTTGATAACGCTCAGCGCGCGTCCGGTGGCGGGCGCAGCGTGGCGATACTGAGGCGGGAGAAGCCCATCTGCCCGGCCGCATCCATGGCCCGTACCACGGCCGCGTGGCGCGCGTCGGCGTCCGCGGAGAGCAGCAGCGGAATCGTCGTGTCGCCCTCGGAATACTCGTAGAGCGCGGCCTGGATGGTGCGCACACGCCGGTCCACCAGCGCCTCGCCATTGACCCGGTAGCCCCCGCCCTCGTCGACGAGCAGCTCGATCTGCTGCGGCGCCTCCATGGCGGGCGCGGCGTCCGCCTCCGGCAGGTCCACGAGCAGCCGGGTCTCGCGGGTGAAGGTGGTGGACACCATGAAGAAGATCAGCAGGAGGAACACCACGTCGATCAGCGGCGTGAGGTTCACCCCCGGCTCCTCTCGGCGCCGGCGCCGGAATTTCACGGCGCGCGCTCCTCGCTACCCCGAGCGTGCAGCGCGTCGACGAAGCGGATCGACTCCTGCTCGAGACCGACGACGATTTCGTCCACGCGCCCGCTGAAGAAGCGGTGCATGGCCAGGGCGGGGATCGCGACGCTGAGCCCGGCCGCCGTCGTAATCAGAGCTTCGGAAATCCCGCCGGCGAGCGCACTCGCGTTGCCGGTCCCCTGCACCATGATTTCCGAGAAGACCTTGATCATGCCCACGACGGTGCCGAGAAGGCCGAGCAGGGGCGCGATGGCCGCGATGGTGCCGAGGGTATTCAGGTAGCGCTCGAGGTCGTGGATCACGTGCCCCGCCGCTTCCTCGATGCTGTCCTTCATAACCTCGCGGCCGTGGTGGGCGTTGGCGAGGCCGGCGGCGAGGATGCGCCCGAGGGGCGAGGACTCGCGCAGCTTGCGCAGCTGCTCGCTGCCGAGCTGACCGCCGCGAAGTGTCCGCCAGAGCGAGCCGGACAGCTGCGGCGGCGCGATGCGGCGCGGATTCAGCGCATAGAGCCGCTCGATGCAGATTGCCAGGGCGGCGATCGAACAGAGCAGGATGACGATCATGAGCCAGCCGCCTGCCACCACAAGTTCCAGCACGGGCTACTCCTCAGGCCTCGGGTTGCCGCTGATTATACTCACGGCAGTCGAGCGGCGTCAGTGGCGCTGCCCGGCGCCAGTAGCGGCGGGCCCGCTCCCGGTAACGCTCGACAGCCACCGTCCCGTCCTCCCGCACCCGGTAGTGAAGGGCGCCGCCCGCGGCGGTGCCGTCCAGCTGCACGCCGCGGCGGCAGAGCCGCTGGAGCACCGCCGGCGCCGGGTGGCCGAAGGGGTTGGCGCGGCCGAAGGTCAGCGCCGCCCGGCGCGGCGCCACGGTGCGCAGAAACGCCGCACCCGTGGAGCTGGCGGAACCGTGGTGCGCGACCAACAGCCAGTCCGCCTGCAGCGCCTGCCGCCAGTAGCGCACCAGCTGACGCTCCCGGTCCCGGCCGATATCGCCCGTCAGCAGGAAGCGCTGGCCACGCACATCGATGCGCAGGACGCAGGAAGCGTCGTTGCGATCGAGGAGCTCCCCCGGTGCGGCGCTCAGGAGCCGGAAGACGGAACCGTCCGGCCAGCGCCAGCTCGCCCCGGCGCGGCAGCGCTCGCCGTGCTCGATCCCGGGCAGCGGCGCGCCGTAGCGCAGTTCACCGACGGGCAGCGCCTCGAGCAGGGTGGCCACGCCGGCACTGTGGTCCCGGTCCGGGTGGCTCACCACCAGCGTATCGATGCGCCGCACCCCCGCCCGGCGAAGAAACGGCAGCAGCAGCCGGCGCGCCGCGTTGGCGCCGTCCGGGTCGCCGCCGCCGGTGTCGTAAACCAGGGTGCGCTCGCCACTGCGATAGACGACCGCCGTACCCTGCCCCACATCGAGGACGGTGAGCGCCGGCATCGCCGCCCGCCCGCCGGGTCCCGGCAACAGGAGCGGCAGGATCGCCACCGCACCGGCGAGCCGCAGCAACTTCCGGCGCGCCCCGAACAGCAGCAGCGTCCCGACCACCGCGCAAAGCGTCGCCAGGCCGCTGCTCCCGGTTTCGAGGTAGAGGCCATCGACCACGGCGCTCGACAGCCCCCGGCCGGCCGCCAGCAGGGGCTCCAGGAGCGCCGCCGCAAGCGACCAGCACGCCTCGGCGACGGGTGCCAGCCAGGGCCAGCAGAGGGCGCCGCCCAGCACCAGGGGCACCAGCACGAAACCGACCAAGGGCACCAGCAGCAGGTTCGCCGGGGCCGAGGCCAGGGAGGCACCGCCGAACCACCAGGCCGTCAGCGGCGCCATGGCCAGCGCCATGAAGCCGTGCACGGCGAGTGCCGTGCGCCAGCGTGCCTGACCGCGACGGCGACCGGCAAACCAGAGCAGCCAGGCCACAGCGAGAAAGCTCAGCCAGAAACTGCTGCCGACCGCGGCCAGGGGGTTGCCGGCCAGCACCAGCACCGCTGCCAGAAGGAGGTGGCGGCCACTCCGCGCCGGCCTGCCGAGGAGGAGCGCGGCGCACACGCAGCCGAGCATGGCCAGCGCACGCTGCGTGGGCAGGGTGAAACCGGCGAGGGCGGCGTAGGCACTGGCGGCCACCAGCGCAGCACCGGGGCGCAGCAGGGCCCAGGCGGCGCCCCAGCCGAACACCGCAGCACAGCGGGCGGCCAGGCCGCCGAGCAGAAACCCGCCGCCCGCCACCAGGGAGACGTGCAGCCCCGATATGACCACCAGGTGGACGACGCCGAACGCCCGCAGGAGCGCCCAGTCCCGATCCGCCAGACCGGCCCGCTCGCCGACGAGCAAGGCCCCGAGGAAACCGGTCGCCGGACTGTCCCCGAGCGTCTCGCCGAGCGCCGCCAGCAGCGCCGCGCGGGTGCGGGCGAAGGGCGCACGACCCGCGGCGCCGGCGAGGCGCTCCGCGGTGCCGGCGCGCACGCTGGCCACCGCGTCGATGCCGGCGCGGGCGTAGTAGTCCTGCCGGTTGCTGCTCCCCGGGTTCGCTTCCCCCCAGGGCAGGCGCAACCGGGCGACGAAGCGCCAGCGCTCTCCCGGGCGCAGCCGCCGCTCCCCGTAGTAGGCCAGGGACACCCGTCGCGGCCCCGCGCAGGCCGGGTTGACAATCGCTTCAACGCGCAGCTGTACGCGCTGCTGCCAGCTGCCGCCGGCCATGAGGCGACGCTGCGGCAGGCCCTCGATGACGCCACTGACGCCGCTCCAGCGCCCGTCGCAGGCGACCGGAAGACGGCTTGCCAGCAGGCCCTCGCCGTGCAGACAGGCCCAGCAGAGCCCGAGGGCAAACGGCAACAGCGCCAGCGCCAGCGTCCGGCGGCGCAAGGCCAGCAGGAGAGCCAGCAGGAGGCCCAGCAGGAAGATCGGCACAAACACCGGCCCCGGCGGTAGCGCTGGCGCCAGGGAGACGAGCAGGACGCCGGCGACAAACGCCGCCAGGCGCCCATCCGCCGCCGTAACCCCGTGGACAGTCCGGTGCAGTAACTCCACGAAAGGCACAGCGGCGCGGGCCCGTTACCGTTAGAATGAGCACTGCAGCACAAACGCAGGGCCCGCGGCCACGTCCGCAGTAGCCAGGCCGGAAATGCCCAAGAAAACTCTGAAACAGCTTGCCCCATCCCCTGCCCGGCTCCGACGCTGGGGCGCCCTCGACCGTTTCGGTGAGGGGATCTACAGCGGCAACCTGTGGCACATCAACCGCTATTCGGCCTCCATGGCCTTCTTCGTCGGCCCCTTCGTCGCCTTCCTCCCCGTGCCCGGGCAGATGCTCATCGCCGCCCTTGCGGCCATCCGCCTGCGCTGCAACCTGCCCCTCAGCGTCGGCCTGGTCTGGATCACCAACCCGCTGACGGCGCCGGCGATCCTCTACCTCGCCTACCGGGTGGGCGCCCTGGTCCTCGGCGTCCCCGCGAGCATGCCGGCTTTCAGTCTGAGCTGGGCGTGGCTGATGAACGAACTGGTCAATAGCTGGAAGCCGCTGCTTCTGGGCTGCCTGATCCTGGGGCTTTTCTCCGGCAGCCTCGGCTATTTCGTGATCAGCAATCTATGGCGCTGGCGCGTGGGCCTGCAGTGGCGGCGGCGCAAGCTCGCCCGTGCGCTCAATGGTCGCTCTGGAGCACGGCCGCGGGGGCCAGCCGGGCCGCACGCAGCGCCGGATAGCACGCGGCGAACAGACACATGATGAGGGCCGACGCGGCCACCAGGGCGAAGTCGCTGCTGCGCGCGTCCGAGGGAATGAAGGAAACGGGATAGACATCCGTCGCCAGCAGGCGGATGCCCGCCGCACGCTCGACCGCGGCCACGAGCCCGGGCACGGCGACACTGCCCAGGAAGCCGAGGCCGCAGCCGATCATTCCCCCGGTGACACCGATCATGCCGCCCTGCAGCAGGAACAGGCCGCCGACCTGAGCCGGGGTCGCACCGAGGGTGCGCAGGATGGCGATCGTGCCGCGCTTGTCCATGACCACGAGCACCAGCGACGAGACCACGTTGAAGGCCGCCACGGCGATAATGGACAGCAGCAGCAGCGTAATGAGGCGGCGGGAGAGCTGAACGGCCTCGTAGAGGTTGCCGTGGGTCAGGGTCCAGTCCGTCAGGTAGTAGCCCGGGGGCAGCAGCGGCAGCAGTTCCCGGCGGACCCGTGAGACGTCGAAGAGGTCCGCCGTGTGCAGGCGCAGGCCACTGATGCCGTCGCCAAGACCGGCGAGCCGCGAGGCGTCCGCGAGCGGCAGCACCGCCAGCGCCTCGTCGAGCTCCGTCCCGGTTTCGATGACGCCGGCAAGGGGGAAGGCGGCGCTTTGGGGGGCACCGCGCCCGTCCCGGCCCGGCACGAGCAGGGTGATGCGGTCACCGGCCGCGGCGCCCAGGCGGCGCGCCACCGCCGCGCCGAGGTAGAGCCCGTCACCCGCCAGCGACGTGCCCCCGAGCCCGAGAGCGGTGAACGCGGCGAGCGCCTCGGGCTCGAGCCCGAGACCCGCCACCGCCTCCACGGCGCCGCCGCCGATAGCGAGTCCCTCGAAGGACACGAAGGGCGTGGCCTCGAGGACATCCGGGTGCCCCAGTAGCGCCGACCGCAGCGCGGCCGGATCGCGGTCACCCACCGCCGCATGGGCGGTCACGTGCGGGACCAGGGCGAGGATGCGCTCGCGCATCTCCCGATCGAACCCGTTCATGACCGAAAGCACCGTGAGCAGCAGGGCGATGGCCAGCACCAGGCCGATCATGGCCAGCGTCGACATGAACACCGAGAGATGGCCCTGCCGGGCGGCGAAGGTGTGCCGCAGGGCGATGCGGGCGAGCTCAGTGCCGCGCATCGGCCGCCACCAGCTGACCGTCCTGAAGGACGAGGGTCCGGTGCATCCGCGCAGCGATCAGCGGGTCGTGGGTGACGATGATAAAGGCCGCCCGTTCCCGGCCGAGGTCGTCGATCAGGCCGAGGACACGCTCCGCGGAGGCCGGATCGAGGTTGCCGGTGGGCTCGTCCATGAGCACACAGCCCGGCGCCGCGACCAGGGCGCGGGCAATGGCCACCCGCTGGCGCTCGCCACCGGAAAGCGCCCCGGGACGGTGCTCGACCCGCTCGCCGAGGCCAACGCGCTCGAGCATGACCCGGGCACGATCCAGCGCCTCGGGCCGGGCGAGGCCGCCGATAAGCAGCGGCATGGCGACGTTCTCCGCCGCGTCGAACTCCGCCAGCAGGTGGTGAAACTGGTAGACGAAGCCGAGGTGGCGATTGCGCCAGCGGCAGCGGGCCTTTTCCGCCATCGCGTCCAGAGCCTGGCCGGCCACCTCGACGGATCCGCTGCTCGGCGGGTCGAGGCCGCCGAGGAGATTCAACAGCGTCGACTTGCCGCTGCCGCTGGCGCCGACGATGGCAAGGCGCTCCCCGGGCTCGAGGACGAGCTCGACCCCGCGCAGAACCTCGACCTCCCGGCTGCCGTCCCGGTAGACCTTGCCGAGGTCCCGGCAGCGCAGTACCGGCTCAGCCACGGCGGAGCGCCTCCGCCGGCGCGACGCGGGAGGCGCGCCATGCCGGGTACAGGGTCGCCAGGAAGCCGAGACCGAGGGACGCGACCACCACGGCGCCCACATCGCGCCAGCGCAGCTCCGACGGCAGGCCGGTGATGAAGTAGACGGCCGGGTCGAAGAGCCGCGCCTGCAGCCACCCCTCGAGGGTGGCCGCAATCCGGTCCACGGAAAGAGCGAGGCCGACGCCCAGCACCGCCCCGATCGCCACGCCGAGGCAGGCGAGGGACGCGCCGTGGACAAAAAAGACCCGCAGGATCGCCGGCGGATCGGCGCCGAGGGTGCGCAGCACCGCGATATCCTCGCGCTTTTCCGCCACGGACATGACCAGCGTGGCGACGATATTGAAGGCGGCGACGGCGACCACGCTGAGGAGCAGCAGGCTCACGGTCAGTTTCTCCATACGCACGGCGCGGAACAGGGAGCCCTGAGTCTCACTCCAGGGGACCGCACGGACGCCCGCGGGCAGCGTGGCGGCGAGGCGCTCCAGCACCGCCGGCGCCGCGAAGAGATCCGCCGTGCGCAGCTTGAGACCCGACGGCGCGCCGCTGCCGCCGAGGAGCCGCCGGGCCGTAGTAAGGGACACATAGGCAAGCTCCGCATCCTGCTCGGCGCCGACCCGGAACAGGCCCACCACCTCGAGACTGCGGCTGCGCGGAAACAGGCCCAGGGGCGTCGCGGTGAACCGTGGCAGGGTCACCCGCACGCTGTCGCCGATGCCGACCCCGAGCATGCGCGCGAGGGTGGCGCCGAGAACAACGCGGAAGGGCGCCTCCTCGAGGGCTCCCAGGCGACCGGCCACCAGGGTGGAGGGCATTCGCGAGACATTCCTTTCCCGGGCTGGATCGATGCCCGTGAGTTGCACGCCCCGCTGCCCGCGCCCGGCGCCGAGAAGCGCCTTCTCGCGGACGTAAGGGGCGACGCCAAGCACTGCCGGGTCTGCCGCGACGCCGGCGGCAAGAGCCTCCCAGCCCGCAGCAGCGGCGGGGTCGGTGAATTCGAGGTAGCCGTGCGGGACGAGGGCAAGGATGCGCCCCCGGAGCTCGCCGGCGAAGCCGTTCATGACCGAGAGGACCACGATCAGGCTGGCGACGCCGACCACCATGCCGAGCGTGGACACGAGGGCAACGAGAGCGGTAAAGCGGTTGCGTTTGCGGCTGAAACTGTAGCGTAGCCCGATAAAGGCGGGATAGCCCACCGGGGATCAGCGCTCCGTAGGGTCGCGGTCCGCTGCGTCATGATACATCGCGTCGGGGATAGAGACGCCCACGTCTTTGCCGCCCGCGCCCTTCTCCTCGTCGCAGCGTACAGGATCGCCGCCGCAGATCTCGCAGCTCTGGTTGATGCCAGCGGCGCCGAGGCCGCCACAGGAGCCCTTGATCGGCTCGCGGCCGCAGATCACCCCGACAGCCATGGCGGTCACGACCAGACTCATGATGATGACGGTCAGCACGAAAACAAGCATTACGATCTCCTAGCCGTGGCCTTCGACCTGGCCGCCGTCGCCGGCGAGATACGGCGCGAAAGCCGGCGTACTGTATTCCTTGAAGCTGTCGCCGTGGCGGGCGAGCAGAAAAACCGCGAGGCCCGCGTCGGCGGCCACCTGCAGCGCTGCCTCGCGACCCAGCACCACGAGGGCCGTGGCCCAGCCGTCGGCGATCATGCAGGACTCATCAATCACGGTAACAGAGACGACATCGTGGGTCACGGGCGCGCCGCTGCGCGGATCGATCATGTGCGAGTAGCGCGAGCCGTCCGCGGTGAAGAAATTGCGGTAGTCGCCGGACGTGGCGATGCCGCCCTCCATCAGTTCGAGGCCCCGGGCCACGGCGCGGCTACCGGCCCCGGGGTGCTCCACGGCCACGCGCCAGGCATCACCGCGGGGGCTCTGCCCGGCTACCCGCATCTCGCCGCCGATCTCCACCAGATAATCGGTAAAGCCGCGGTCGGCGAGCATCGCGGCTACCCGATCAACGGCGTAACCCTTTGCTATGGAGGAAAAATCCAGGGCGATCGGCGCATCTTCCGCCTTGCCGAGGCGCCGGCTCCCCGGGTCCCACTCCAGCTTGCCCTGGCCGACACGGGCAAGGGTCTCAGCGAGGGCGGCCGCAGGCGGGATGCCGTCCCGGGGACCGTCGGGGCCGAAACCCCAAAGCTCAACCAGTGGCGCGACGGTGACATCATAGGCCCCATCGCTCGCACGCCCGATCGACAGGGCGGCGTCGAGGACGGTGGCAAAGCGCGGCGAAACGGTCGTTGCCTGCCCCGGGGGCAGGCGGTTGAATCGGCTGATCTCGGAGTCTTCGAGCCAGGTCGACATGCTGTCGTTGATCGCGGCCAGTTCGGCATCGATCGCCCCTCGCAGCGCGTCTTCAGCCGCGGCACCGCCGGGCAGTGTGAGGTGCCAGCTGGTGCCCATGGTGCGGCCTTCCAGCCGCAGGTCCTGCGGCTCACCCGCGCAGGCGACGAGCAGCGAGATAAAAGCCGCTAGAAAAAGGCGCGTCGTGAGTGCCCGGGGCGGCGCCTCGCGTGCCCCGGCAGCATCAACCACCAAAGTCGTCGAGCATGATGTTCTCGGGCTCGACGCCCAGATCGTTCAACATCTGTATGCAGGCCGCGTTCATCATGGGCGGGCCGCACATGTAGTACTCGCAGTCTTCCGGCGCCGGGTGATCCTTGAGGTACTGCTCGTAGAGCACATTGTGGATAAAGCCCGTGGGACCGTCCCAGTCGTCCTCCGGCTGCGGATCCGACAGGGCCACGTGCCACTCGAAATTGTCGTTCTCCGCCTCGAGCTGATCGTAATCCTCGACATAAAACATCTCCCGGAGCGAGCGGGCACCGTACCAGAAGGTGATCTTGCGCTGGCTGTGCAGACGCTTGAGTTGATCGAAGATGTGCGAGCGCATCGGCGCCATGCCGGCGCCGCCGCCGATGAAGACCATTTCGGCGTCCGTGTCTTTGGCGAAGAACTCGCCGAAGGGCCCGTAAACCTTCACCTTGTCGCCCGGCTTCAGGTTAAAGGCCCAGGACGACATGATCCCCGGCGGAATGCCTTCGCTACCCGGGGGCGGCGTGGCGACGCGGATATTGAACTTCACTACGCCCTTCTCTTCCGGATAATTTGCCATGGAGTAGGCGCGGATCGTGGTCTCGTCGCAAGTGGACTCGAGCTTGAAGAAGCCGAAACGCTCCCAGTCGGCGCGATACTCCTCGTCGACGTCGAACTCGCTGTACTTCACGTGGTGCGGCGGGCACTCGAGCTGCACGTAACCACCGGCGCGGAAGTCAACACTCTCGCCCTCGGGCAGGCGCAGCGTCAGTTCCTTGATGAAGGTGGCCACGTTCGGATTGCTCTCGACGGTGCACTCCCACTGCTTGACACCGAAGACCTCCTCGGGGACCTGGATTTTCATGTCCTGCTTGACCGCCGTCTGGCAGGACAGGCGCCAGCCCTCGTCGGCCTCGCGGCGGGTAAAATGCGACTCTTCGGTGGGCAGCATGGCGCCGCCACCTTCCTTGATAATGCATTTGCACTGCGCGCAGGTACCGGCCCCACCGCAGGCGGAAGCCAGGAAGAGATCCGCATCCCCCAGGGTCTGCAGCAGCTTGCCACCGGCGGGAACCGTGATGGTCTTCTCGCCGTTGATCTCGATGCTCACGTCCCCGGTGCTCACCAGCCGGGAGCGGGCGAGCAGAATCACCATCACCAGCGCGAGCACGATGGCCGTGAACATGCCGACGCCGTAGATGATTGTCATATCCATGTTGCAGACTCCACTAGATATCGATACCGCCGAAGGACATAAAGCCGAGGGACATGAGCCCGACGGTGATAAAGGTAATGCCGAGCCCCTCGAGGCCGTCCGGCACATCGCTGTACTTCAGCTTTTCCCGGATGCCTGCCAGCGCGACAATGGCCAGCGCCCAGCCGACGCCGGCACCGGCGCCGAAGACCACGCTCTCACCAAAATTGTAATCCCTTTCAACCATGAACAGGGACGCGCCGAGGATGGCACAGTTCACGGTGATCAGCGGCAGGAACACACCCAGCGCGTTGTAGAGCACCGGCACGTATTTGTCGAGAAACATCTCGAGAATCTGCACGATAGCGGCGATAACACCGATATAGGACAGCAGGCCGAGGAAGGACAGATCCATCTCCGGAAGCCCGGCCCAGGCCATGGCGCCGTCGGCGAGCAGATAGTTGTAGATAAGGTTGTTCACCGGGACCGTGATGGTCAACACCACGATCACGGCGATGCCCAGACCCAGGGCGGCCTGCACCTTCTTCGACACCGCGAGAAAGGTGCACATGCCCAGGAAAAAGGCCAGGGCCATGTTCTCGATGAAGATCGAGCGAACGAACAGGCTCAGGTAGTACTCCATCAAGCGGTCTCCTCAGCCGGCGTGTGCGGTGCCAGGCGGAAGTCGGGCTCCTCCACCTGCTTGGCATCCCAGCTCCGCAGCGCCCAGATAAACAGGCCGATCAGGAAGAACGCACTCGGCGGCAACAGCAGCAGGCCGTTGGGCACGTACCAGCCGCCCTCCGTCGCCAGCGGCAGAATCTCGATACCCATGAGCTTGCCGGCGCCGAACAGTTCGCGAACCACGGCGACGGAGATCAGCACCACAGAGTACCCGAGGCCGTTGCCTACCCCGTCGAAGAAGCTCGGCAGCGGCGGGTTCTTCATGGCGAACGCTTCCGCGCGGCCCATAATAATGCAGTTCGTGATGATCAGGCCGACAAAGACCGACAGCTGCTTGCTGATATCGTAGGCCACGGCCTTGATCACTTCATCCACGAGAATCACCAGGGAAGCGATGATGGTCATCTGCACGATGATGCGGATGCTGCCGGGGATGTGGTGGCGGATTGCGGCGATAAACACGTTGGCAAAGGCGGCCACGAAGGTCAGCGCCACACACATAACCAGAGTCACCTTCAGTGACGAGGTCACCGCAAGCGCACTGCAGATACCGAGGATCTGCAGCGCGATAGGGTTGTTCCTGAAAATCGGTGTCGTCAGTGCTTCCTTGACGTTCTGCATATCAGGCATCTCCCGTTTTCAGGTTGTCGAGGAAGGGCTTGAAGCCCTTTTCGCCCAGCCAGAACTGGACAAGATTAGTGACGCCGCGAGAAGTGATCGTCGCGCCCGAGAGCCCGTCCACGCGCCAGGGTGCGTTCGGGCTGTCCCGGTCGACGCTGCCCTTGGCCAGGGCAATGGCAGCCTCGTCGTCGCGGTAGACCCGCTTGCCCGGCCACTGGGCCTTCCAGCGCGGATTGTCGACCTCGCCGCCGAGCCCCGGGGTCTCACCGTGTTCGAAGAAGCCGAGCCCGGCGACGGTATTGGCGTCCGACTCGAGGGCGATGAAGCCGTAAAGCGTGGACCAGAGCCCATAACCATGAACCGGCAGGATAAGCCTGTCGAGTTCCCCGTCGACGTTCTGGACCAGGTATACCTCGGCGTAATCCGCGCGGCGGCCGATCTTTGCCGGGTCTTCCTCCAGATCCGTGGACAGCTTCGGCGATTTGCTGGCGGCACGCTGGTCGTAGCCGTCGGGCACGTCCACGGCGAATTCGCCCGTGCGCAGGTCGACGTAGCGGGCATCGATCCGCCGGAAGAGCTCCTCCACGGTCTTGCCCTCTTCGAGCATGCCGGCGGCAGCGAGGATATTGCGCTTGCGATCGAGGTCCTTGTTGGCTTCCTGCGCCGGCTTCAGGACCACGGCTGCCGTGGAGACCACGATGGAGCAGACGATACAGAGCGAGAACGCGACCGTAACGATCTGCTTGATGGAGTCGCTGCTAGCCACGGGCAAGCCTCCGCTTGATGTTAGCCTGGATGACAAAGTGATCCATGATCGGCGCGAACAGGTTGGCGAACAGAATCGCCAGCATGACGCCCTCCGGGAAGGCCGGGTTGATCACCCGGATCAGCACGGTCATGAATCCGATAAGCAGGCCGAAGGCCCAGCGCCCGGTGTTGGTCATGGCCGAGGACACCGGATCGGTCGCCATGAAGAACATGCCGAAGGCAAAGCCGCCGACGACCAGGTGCCAGTACCAGGGCATGGAGAACGCAGGGTTGCTCGCCGAGCCCACCAGGTTGAGGAAACTCGAGAACAGGAACATGCCCAGGAAGACGCCGGCGACGATGCGCCAGGACGCAATCCGGGTTGCCAGCAACCAGGCGCCGCCGATAAGAATCGCCAGCGTCGACGTCTCGCCGATGGAGCCGGGAATGGCGCCGACGAAGGCCTGCATCCAGCTGTAGCTGTCCTGGAGCCCGGCCATGCCCTGGGCGGCAACGACGCCGAGGGGCGTGGCGCCCGTGTAGCCGTCCACGGCCGTCCAGACTGCGTCGCCGGACAGCTGCGCAGGGTAGGCGAAATAGAGGAAGGCGCGCCCCGTGAGCGCCGGATTGAGGAAATTCTTACCGGTGCCGCCGAACACTTCCTTGCCGATAACGACGCCGAAGCTGATGCCCATGGCCGCCTGCCACAGGGGCAGGTCCGGCGGGCAGATCAGGGCGAAAAGAATGGAGGTGACAAAAAAGCCCTCGTTGACCTCGTGACCGCGCTTGATAGCAAAGAACACTTCCCAGGCACCCCCGACCGCGACGGTGACCAGGTAGATAGGAAGGAAGTACAGCGCACCGAAAAGGAAGCAATCCCAGACGCTCGTCGGGTCGTAGCCGCCGATGCCGCCGATAATCGCTCCGCGCCACCCGTCCACGGAGCCGCCGGTCTGGGCGAGAATATCGTTGGCCTGGTAGCCCAGGTTGTACATGCCCCAGAGCATGGCGGGAAACACGGCCATCCAGACGGTGATCATGATCCGCTTCAGGTCGATACCGTCGCGAACGTGGGCGGTAGTGCGAGTCACGGAACCCGGCGTATAGAGGAAGGTATCCACCGCCTCGTAGAGGGGGAAGAACTTCTGCAGGCGCCCGCCCTCCTGGAAGTGATGCTCGTTGTTGTCGAGGATCTTGCGCAGGCTCACGTCAGCCCTCCTTCTCGATGCGCGTCAGGTTATCCCTGAGGATAGGTCCGTACTCGTACTTGCCGGGGCACACATAGGTGCACAGCGCGACGTCTTCCTCGTCCAGTTCCAGGGCCCCGAGGAGCTGGGCCGTTTCCGTATCGCCCACAATGAGCGAACGCAGCAGCTGGGTCGGCAGCATGTCCATGGGCATCACGGTCTCGTAGGTGCCTACCGGCACCATCGCACGCTCGCTGCCGTTCGTGGTGGTGGTCATGGGCAACGGGGCCGTGCCGAAGAGGCTGGTCAGATAGATGCGCAGGCTGGAATGGCGCTCTTTGCCCGGGCTGAGCCAGCCGAGGAGCTCGCGGTCCCGGCCCTCGGCGAGCACGGACACCTGGTTGTGGTAGCGACCGAGATAGCTGGTGGTGCTGCGCACCCGGCGGCCGCCGAGCACGGAGCCGGAAATAATGCGGTTGTCGCCCCCGCTTACCTCGCCGGCGGTAAGTGCCTCCAGGTCCGCCCCGATGCGGGTGCGCAGCAACCGGGGGCGCTCGACCTGCGGACCGGCGAGAGCCACAACGCGGTCTGTGTAGAGCCGCCCGTCGGTGAAGAGGCGGCCAATGGCAATCACGTCCTGATAGCCGATGTACCACGCCGTGCGCTCGGCGGTGGCGCCCAGGAGGAAGTGGATGTGCGTACCGGGCAGGCCCGCCGGGTGCGGCCCGGCGAACTCGGCGCGTTCGATGCCCGGGGCACTGCCGGCGGGAATATCGGCATCGGGCGCGGTGCACAGGTACGTCTTGCCGGCGCTCAGTCCCGCCAAAAGATCGAGCCCCAGGGTGAAGGCGTCGACCTGCTCGCCAATGATAAGCGCGGGGTCGGCGGCGAGCGGGTGGGTATCCATGGCGGTGACGAAGATTGCTGCGGGTTCTGACTCGGCTGCCGGCACCTTGCTGAAGGGCCGGGTCCGCAGGGCGGTCCAGAGTCCGGACTCGATCAACTCGTCGCGCACCACCGCTGGCTCCAGGGCCCGCGCCGCGTCGGCATCCCGGGCACCGAAGTCCACGGCCTCCTCGCCATCCACCTCGATCACCACCGACTGCAGGGCGCGTTTCGCGCCGCGGTTGATGGCGCTGACCCTGCCACAGGCCGGGGCCGTGTAGCTTACACCGGCGTTTTTTTTGTCAGTGAAGAGAACGTCCCCGAGCACGACGCGATCGCCCTCGCTCACTGCCATGGTCGGCCTCATGCCGGGGTAATCGGGTCCGACGACCGCTACCGCCCGGGCCGGCGATGCATCGTGGATGATCTGCTCGGGTGCCCCCTGGATGGGGATATCAAGGCCCCGCTTGATCGTGATCATGCAAACAACCTGCTGTGCAGTAAGCCAGTGCCCGAGAACGAAAACACATCCGGACCGGCGCACCGAGCGTAACCTTCGGACCTATCACCTTTGCGGGTTACAGCGACACCGGAGAGGTTTTTACCGCGGCGCAGTATAGCGAAAGCCGTCTGCCGAGTGCCACTCTTCCGGCAGCGATGGCGGACGTAAGGACAGCATCCGGGTGTCTGACGGGCTGCCCGGCACGCCCGTGGCCCCACCCGGAATCAATGCTCCCGGGGATAGACGCGGTAATGGATACCCGCCATCTGCTCGATAATCCGGTGCACCTGGCAGCTGTAGCCGAACTCGTTGTCGTACCATAGATAGACGACGACGTGGCTGCCGTTGACAATGGACGCCTTGGCATCGTACACGCAGGCACTGCGCGACCCCACGAAGTCCGAGGACACCACTTCCGGCGAGTTGGAGTATTCGATCTGCTTGCGCATCGACGAGTGCAGCGCGAGGTCGTGCATATGCTTGTTGAGCTCCTCGACGGTGGTCTCGCGACCGAGGGTCAGGTTGAGGATCGCCATGGACACATCCGGCGTGGGCACGCGAATGGCATTGCCGGTGAGCTTGCCGGAGAGCTGCGGTAGCACCTTGGCGACCGCCCGGGCCGCACCCGTCTCCGTCAACACCATGTTCAGCACGGCGCTGCGGCCTCGCCGATCCGCCTTGTGGTAGTTGTCGATCAGGTTCTGGTCGTTGGTGTAGGCGTGCACCGTTTCCACGTGCCCGGTGACGATACCGAACTCGTCGTCGATGGCCTTGAGCGGCGGCACGATGGCATTGGTGGTGCAGGAGGCCGCAGAGATGATCCGATCCTCGCCTGCGATCGCATCGCTGTTGATACCGGCGACAATGTTCTTGATATCACCCTTGCCCGGCGCAGTGAGGATGACCCGGGCCACACCCCTTGACTCGAGGTGCTGGCTGAGGCCTTCCTCGTCGCGCCAGACCCCCGTATTGTCGACCACAATGGCATTGTTGATACCGTGGGCCGTGTAGTCTATGTCGTCCGGCGAGTCGGCATAGATGACCTTGACCTCGTTGCCGTTGGCCACGAAGGACTGCCGTTCCTCGTCGACGCGGATCGTGCCGTCGAAGGCGCCGTGAACGGAATCCCGGCGCAGCAGGCTGGCGCGCTTCAAGAGGTCATTGGGCGCCTTGCCCTTGCGTACGACCACGGCGCGCAGGCGAAGCCCGTCGCCACCGTCGGTCTTGTCGATAAGGATGCGGGCTATGAGTCGGCCGATACGGCCGAAGCCGTAGAGCACCACATCGACCGGCTCGCTCACGGGCCTTTCGCTACTGCCGATGAGCTCAGCGACCTCGTCACGCACGTAACGGTCGAGGCTGCGGCCCTCGCCGCGGTGCTTGTCGAAATAGTCAACGCTGAGGCGACCGACGTCGATGTGCGCGGGGCCGAGATCCAGGCCGTCGAGGATCTCGAGAACGCGCGAGGTCTCGAACTCCGACAGCTCGTTGCCCTCGACCTGGCGCACGTAGCGGTGGGCCTTCATGATCTCGAGCACGGAGCGGTTCACCATGGCCCGACCGTAGATGTAGCACTTGACGCTGTTCTTCCGCGCCAGCCGGCCGACGATGGGAATCATGGCCTCGGCGAGCGCTTCGCGCTCCTTCCAGTCGCTGAAATAGTCGTCCGGGCGGGGTCTCTTGCGGTCGTTCACGGCGGCTCTCTCTGACTCTCTCTGGCTCTGGGGAGGCTTGCTCTGGCCCCGTTGGGCGTGCTTCGGGGGACCGCTCCGGGAGACCCTGGCGCGGATGCGCATTATCACTATCCGGCCCGGGTGTCGCAAGGAAGCTGTCGCAAGGAAGCTGTCGCCGGACAGTCGTCGCAAGGGAGGAGTCGCAAGGCAAGCGGTCACGCTGGAGCGGCCCGGATTAAGCCACTACAATAGCGCGCCTTTCGGCGTCCTGACCCGACCCCCATGTTCAAAGAGAAGCTCCTCGCAACCCCCTGGCCCGCCAGGGCCGGCTCCCGCACCGCCGCCGGTCCGTTTCCCGGCAGCGCGGACAGCGCCTGCATCGCGGAACTGGCCGACGACGGACGACTGCTCCTGGTGGCCGCCGAGGACACGCAGGCGGCCCTGGCCCTCGAGCGGGAGCTGCCCTTCTTCGTGGCACCGGGCACGGAGGTGCTCGCCCTCCCCGACTGGGAAACGCTGCCCTACGACCATTTCAGCCCGCACCAGGACATCGTCTCCGAGCGCCTGCAGACGCTCTACCGGCTGCCGGGGCTGGGTGCCGGCATCCTCATCGTTCCCGTCTCGACGCTCATGCACCGCCTGCCGCCCCGGGAGTACGTGCTCGGCGCGAGCCTGATGCTCGAGACCGGGAGCGAACTCGATGTTGATCGCTTCCGCCGCCGCCTCGAGCGCAGCGGATACCGCCACGTCGAAACCGTGTACGAGCACGGGGAGTTCGCCCTGCGCGGCGCGCTGATCGATATTTTTCCCATGGGCTCGCCGCAGCCCTACCGCATCGACCTCCTCGATGACGAGGTCGACACCCTGCGCACCTTCGACCCGGAGACCCAGCGCACCGTCGACCGCATGGACGCCGTGCGCCTGCTGCCGGCCCGGGAGTTCCCGCTCACCCGCGACGCCATCGCCCGTTTCCAGCAGCAGTGGTACACGCAGTTCGAGGGCGAACCGGACCAGAGTACCGTGTTCACCGAGGTCAGTGCCGGGCGGGTTCCCGGCGGCTGCGAGTACTATCTGCCGCTGTTCTTCGACCACTGCGAGACCCTGTTCGACTATCTGCCCGAGGACGCGGCGGTGATCCCCGTCGGCCGCCACTACGAGGCCGCGCAGCGCTTCTGGAATGAGGTCCAGGAGCGCTTCACGGAGTACGGCATCGACCCGCGGCGGCCGCTGCTCCCGCCCCCCGCGGGTTTCCTGCCGGTCGAGGAACTTTACGGCCGGCTCAAGGGCCACGCCGTCCTCGAGCTGCGCCGCGACAGCGAGGCCCCGGTGCACGTCGCCAGCGGTGCCAGTGAGCCGCCGCACAGCGCGGGGGACAGCCGCAGCGAGCTGCCCGCGCGCCTGGCCGAACTGACCGGCGACCACGACGGCCCGATACTTCTCTGCGCCGAGTCGGCGGGGCGCCGGGAGGTGCTCCTGGACGGGCTGGCGCCGGCGGGTATCGAGCCGGTGGCAGTGGCCAACTGGCCCGCCTTCCTCGCCGACCCGCCGCCGCTCGGCATCGCCGTCGCCCCGATCGACCGCGGCCTCTACCTGGGCCCCGGCGCGCCGATGCTGCTCTGCGAGACCCAGCTCTACGGCACCCGCGTGGCCCAGCGCCGACGCCGCAAGCGCGAGGCAGCGGCCGACGCGGACGCGGTCTTCCGCGACCTCAACGAACTGCGGCCGGGCGCGCCGGTCGTGCACCTCGAACATGGCGTCGGCCGCTACGTGGGCCTCAGCAACCTTGCCGTGGACGGCGCCGACACAGAGTTCCTGACCCTGGAGTACGCCGGGGGCTCCCGCCTCTACGTACCGGTGGCCTCCCTGCACCTGATCAGCCGCTATGCGGGCAGCGAACCGGAGCTGGCTCCCCTCCACCGCCTGGGTTCCGGCCAGTGGGAGCGGGCCCGGCGCAAGGCGAGCGAGAAGGCCTCGGATGTGGCCGCCCAGCTGCTCGAGGTCTACGCCCGGCGCGAGGCCCGCGCGGGCTTCGGCTTCGCGCTGCCCGAGGCCGACTATGCCCGCTTCGCCGCGGCCTTCCCCTTCGAGGAAACCCCGGACCAGGAGGCCGCCATCGCCGCCGTCATCGACGATATGCGCAGGCCCGGCGTCATGGACCGGCTGGTCTGCGGCGACGTCGGCTTCGGCAAGACGGAGGTCGCCATGCGCGCGGCCTTTATCGCCGTCGCCAACGGCAAACAGGTGGTCATGCTGGTGCCCACTACCCTCCTCGCCCAGCAACACCACAGCTCTCTGGCCGACCGCTTCGCCGACTGGCCCTACCGCGTGGAGGTACTGTCGCGCTTCCGCAGCACGGCCGAGGTGCGCCGCATCGGCGACCGCATGGCCGCCGGCGAGATCGACATCCTCGTCGGCACCCACAAGCTCCTGCAGAGCGATTTTCGCTTCAAGGACCCCGGTGGGC
>CAYFVG010000021.1:0-19974 GCA_964346365.1 uncultured Alteromonadaceae bacterium | reverse complement strand
CGTCTCCTCGGCCTCGCCAGGCCTCTCGCCATCCTCGCCGGCGCGGCCCTGATCGCTGTGCTCATGATCAAGAGCCGCCCCGAGCTCGAGGCGCGCACCGTAGCCACCCCACCACCGCCGGTACAAACCCGGACCGTCAGCACCGGAACTATCCCGGTCACGGTGGTCGCCCACGGCAACGTCACCGCCCGGCGGGAGCTCGAGCTGGCCGCACAGGTAGCCGGCCGCATCCTCTGGCAGTCGCCGAGCTTCGAGCCCGGTGTGGTGGTGCCCGCCGGCGAGCCGCTGCTGCGCATTGATGCTACCGACTACGAACTGGCCCTCGCCGAGGCGCGGCAGGCGCTCGCGACCGCCGAGCTCTCCCTGGCCGATGCGAAAGCGCTGCGCCAGTCGGCACGCATCGACGAGGCGGAGGCCACCGTAACCGCCGCCCGGGCACGGATCGCCCGGGCGGAGCGGGACCTCGAGAACACGGAAATCGTCGCGCCCTACCGGGCGGTGATCGACGAGCAGCGCGTTGAGCTCGGCCAGTACATCACCGCCGGCACGACGATCGGACGTATCCTCAGCGCCGACCGGGCCGAGATCCGGCTGCCGGTCCCGCCCGGCGACGTCGCTTTCATCGACCCGGACAGCGAGGCGCCGGTAGCGCTCTTCGCCGAGGGCACGAGCACCGAGGCGCGCTGGCAGGGGCGTCTCGAGCGCATCGAGGCGCGCCTCGACACCGAGACCCGGGTCGTACCGGTCGTCGTTGCGGTTGACGACCCCCTCGACGCCGGGCGCCACGGCCAGCCCCTGCCCTTCGGCCTGTTCGTGCGCGCAGAGCTGTCCGGCCGCAAGGTGAGCGGCGCCGTCGAACTGCCGCAGGATGCGCTCCACGGCGACGACGTGTTCCTGTTCAATGGCGGCGCCCTGGAGCGGCGCGCGGTCACCGTCGCCCGCTCGAGCAATGGCATGGCCCTGGTGACGGCGGGCCTTGCCGAAGGCGAGGAGGTCGTCACCACCCGCCTGGATCTCATGTTCGACGGCATGGCGGTCGCGCGGCTCGATGACTGACTATACGCAGCCCGATCGCCGCCGCGGTGCCGTCGCGTGGATGGCGCGCAACCCGGTCGCCGCCAACCTGCTGCTGTTGATCGTGGTGGTCGCCGGCTTCTACGCCATCGAGTCCCTGGACAAAGAGGTGTTCCCCTCCTTCCCCACGGAAACCTTCACCGTTACCGTGCCCTACCCCGGCAGCTCGCCGGAGGAAGTCGAGCGCGGCATCGTCCTGCGCATCGAGGAGGCGGTGCGCGACATCGTCGGCATCAAGGAGATCCGCAGCGAGGCTCGCGAAGGGGTCGGCATCGTCACCGTGCGCATGGAGCCCGGGAGCGATATGGCGAGGACCGTGAACCTGGCAAAGGTGCGGGTGGACGGCATCTCCTCCTTCCCCGCCGACGTGGAAAAACCCATTGTCGAAGAGATCGAGGCCGCCACCGGTGCGATCCGTGTCAGCCTCTTCGGGGACATCGCGCCGCAGCAGCTCAAGGAGCTCTCCGAGGAGATCCGCGAGGACATCCTCGCTCTCGGCAATATCAGCGAGATCGCCGTGCTCGGCGATCGCGACTACGAAATCTCCATCGAGCTGTCCGACGAGCGCATGCGCCGCTACGGCCTGACCGTCGACAGGGTGGTGAACGCCATCCAGGAGCGCTCCCGGGATCTCCCCGGCGGCCTCCTGCGCACCGATGCCGGCGCCATCACCCTGCGCTCCACGTCCCAGGCCTATCGCGGTCGCGACTTCGAGCAGCTGATACTGATCAGCCGCGCCGACGGCACCCGCATCCGCCTGGGCGACATCGCCACGGTCCGGGACGGCTTTGCCGAGCAGCCGGTGCTCTCCCGGGTGAACGGCAAGCCGGCGCTGACCTTCGATATCGACCGGGTCGGCGCGCAGAGCGTCCTCGAGATCACCGGCCTGGTGCGCGACTATGTCGCTGAGAAGCAGGCGGAACTCCCCGAGGGCATCGGCCTGCAGGCCTGGGGCGACCAGAGCCGCATCCTCCGCGGCCGCATCGAGCTGATGCTGCGCAACGCCGCTTCCGGGGCGATCCTGGTGATCATCGCCCTCGCCCTGTTCCTGGACCTGTCCCTGGCCTTCTGGGTGGTCGTGGGTCTGCCCTTCGCCGTGCTCGGCTGCCTCGCGACGATCGGCTTCCTGGGCCTCCCCGTCTCCAT
The DNA here is from genome assembly GCA_964346365.1 of uncultured Alteromonadaceae bacterium. Classification (GTDB taxonomy): domain Bacteria; phylum Pseudomonadota; class Gammaproteobacteria; order Pseudomonadales; family Halieaceae; genus Pseudohaliea. The sequence goes on along the minus strand of CAYFVG010000021.1, from coordinate 17,754 downwards.
CAACGTGCTCTCGGTCTTCGGTTTCATCCTGGTCCTCGGCCTGCTCGTGGACGACGCCATCGTCACCGCGGAGAGTGCCTACTCACGCCTGGAGCAGGAGGGCAAGGGCGTGGACAGCGTCGTCGCCGGCGTACAGCGCGTGACCACCGCCACGGTCTTCGGCGCGTTGACCACCGCCCTGGCGTTCGGGCCCAGCCTCTTTCTCACCGATGGCTTCGCACGCATCCTGTCGCAGCTGGGCTACGTGGTGATTCTCTGCGTGATCTTCTCCCTCATCGAGACCAAGCTCGTGCTCCCGGCGCACCTGCGGCACATCCGCGTGCCGCAGCCCGGGGACCGCCTCGGCCCGGTCCGGCGCCTGCAGCAACGGGTGTCCGCGAGCATGATCGCCCTGGCCCGCGGCCCCTATCGGCGCATGCTGACCAGAGCCGTGCACTATCGCTACACGACGCTGGCCCTGTTCCTCGCCGGGCTCATGGTCTGCCTCGCCCTCGTGCCCTCGGGGATTCTGCGCGTGGTGTTCTTCCCCTCGGTGCCCTCGGACTCCATCGACATCAACCTGGACATGCCGCAGGGCACGCCCTGGCAGCGCACCCACGACTACGCCCGGCGCATCGAGGACGCCGCCCGGGCCATGAACGAGCGCTTCCGCGCCCAGGATGCCGAGGGCCGCGATGTGGTCCGCACGCTGCAATTGCTCTCGACGCAGGATACGCAGGCCCGGGTGATCATCGAGCTGCTGGTCAGCGAAGAGCGCGACATCGATTCGGTGGAGCTGGGCGGCTGGCTGCGGGAAGAGCTCGGCACCCTGCAGGGGGTGCGCTCCTTTCGCCTGAACGCCGCGGCGGGCCCCGGCGGCTCACCCATCGACCTGCAGCTTCGGGGCCGGGACCTCGAGCAGCTCCGGCAAGCGGCGAGCGAGCTCAAGGTGGAAATGGCGCAGGTGGACGGCGTCCGCGACATCCGCGACAGCTTCAACGCCGGCGGCCGGGAGCTGGACATCCGCGTGACCCCCGAGGGCGAGGCCCTCGGCCTCACGGACGTGGAGCTGGCGCGGCAGGTGCGTCAGGCTTTCTTCGGCGCCGAGGTGCAGCGGATCCAGCGCGGCCGCGACGAGGTGCGGGTGTATGTGCGCCGGCCCGAGGCGGACCGGTCGCGCCTCGATACGCTGCAGGGGCTCTGGATCAGTCTCCCCGACGGCAACCGGGCACCCTTTTCCGTGGTCGGCCACGCGCGGGAGCAGGCGGGCCTCAGCGTCATCAACCGCATCGACCTGTCCCGCGTCGTCGATGTACGGGCGGATGTCGACAAGACCCTGATCTCTTCGACGGAAGTGACGGAACTGATCGAGCGCGACATGCTCCCGGACATTCTCGCCCGCCATCCCTCGGTGCGCTACACCGTCGCCGGCGAGGTGGAGGAGCAGCGCGACACCTCCCAGGCGCTGCTCTACGGGGGCCTGCTGGTCCTGCTGCTCATCTACGCTGCCCTGGCCATCCCGCTGAAGAGTTACCTCGAACCGCTGTTGATCATGTCGGTGATCCCCTTCGGCGTGACCGGCGCCTTCCTCGGGCACCTGATCCTCGGCATGGACGTGAGTATCCTCTCCGCCATCGGCATCATCGGCCTGATCGGGGTGGTGGTGAACGACAGCCTCGTGCTGGTGGACTTCATCAATCACTATATCGACGAGGGGCACGACTGGAAGGAGGCGGTGCTGGAGGCCGGGCCGATGCGTTTCCGCGCGGTGATCCTGACCTCCCTCACCACCTTCCTCGGCCTGCTGCCGATCCAGCTCGAAACCTCTATCCAGGCGCAGTTCGTCAAGCCCATGGCCACCTCCGTCGCCTTCGGCGTGTTCTTCTCGACGGTGGTGACCCTGTTCCTGGTACCGACGCTCTACTACGTCGCCCAGGACATCCGCAAGCTGTTCACCGGCTCCGTGAAGGTTCGCCCGCCGCCGCATAACCCCGCCTGACGGGACAGCTGCCCGGCGGCGGCACCAACCCTTTACGCGACGCGGGACGCATCCACGACGACCGTTTGGCACTCCTCAAGGTCGACAGCCAGCGTTGCGCCCATCTCCCCGGGGCTGCGGGCCGCCGCGGGCGGAGCACCGGGCGCAGCTCGACCGGGTCAGTGCCCGGTCCGCCACCCCCAGCGGAAACCGGGCATGGCGCCCACCGCTTGCCGTTAGGCAAAAACGCTGATCGCTGCTAACCTCAAATGAAGGCCAGCCATATTTTTCCGCTAAGGGTCTTTGCCCGCGTAGGGGGTCACATGCCAGGCACAGTCACACGGGAAGCTGCGAGTGACTGGAAACCCAGCACGCACCCGCCACCGCCACTGATCGCGCACCTGCTGGCCGGTACGGGTGTGCGGATTAATGGCGATGCGCCCTGGGATCTTCGCGTTCACAGCCCCGAGCTTTACCGGCGGGTGCTCGCGGCCGGATCATTGGGCTTCGGCGAGGCCTACATGGACGGGCTGTGGGACTGCAGCCAGCTCGACGAACTCTTCAACCGTCTCCTGCGCGCGGGCATTGACGACCGTCTGCGCCGGCAGCCCCGGCTTCGGCTTCTCAGCCAGGTCGCCTGGAACAGGCTGCTGAACCTCGTTATCAATCGCCAGTCCCGACGCCGGGCCTTCGAGGTCGGCCGCGAACACTACGACATCGGTAACGACATGTTCGAGGCGATGCTGGACCCGAGTATGACCTACAGCTGTGGCTTCTGGGGCCACGCCGAGGACCTCGCCGCGGCGCAGCGGGACAAGCTGGCCATGATCTGCGAGAAACTGGAGCTGCAGCCTGGGGAGCGGCTCCTGGATATCGGCTGCGGCTGGGGCGGCCTCGCGGAATACGCCGCCCGGGAACACGGCGTGGAGGTTCTGGGCGTGACCGTTTCCCGGGAGCAGCAGGTCTCTGCCCGGGAGCGTTGCAAGGGGCTCCCGGTGGAGATCGACCTGCGCGACTACCGGGAACTCGCGGGGCGTTTCGATAAAATCGTCTCCGTGGGCATGTTCGAGCATGTCGGGCCGAAGAACTATGCGGGGTTCTTTCGTATCGTCGAGGAGCGCCTCGCCCCCGGCGGCCTCGCGCTGGTGCAAAGCATCGGCGCCAGCAGGACCAACGTCGCCACAGACCCCTGGATCGACCGCTATATCTTTCCCAACGGCAAGCTGCCCTCAGCGTCGCAGGTCACGGCCGCCCTCGAAGGCCGGCTTGCGCTGCGCGACTGGCACGAGTTCGGCTGCGACTACGACCGCACGCTGCTCGCCTGGTGGCAGAACTTCGATGCGGCGTGGCCCGGGCTCGAGGCCCGCTACGGCGACCGCTTCTATCGCATGTGGCGCTACTACCTGCTGAGCTGTGCCGGCACCTTCCGCGCCGGCCGCGCCCAGCTCTGGCAGCTGGTGCTCTCGCGGGTCGGCGAGCGGCCCGGCTACCGTTCCCGGCGGCCGCTGGCAGCCTGATCGCCGCGGCGCGCGGGCCGGCGTCAGCTGACCGACAGCCCGCCGGAGCTATCGCTTTCCGGGGTCAATGCCCGGCCGCTCCCGCGACCCGCTCGGCACCCCGAGCTATACTCTCGAGGCTGACGACTACCATCGGGTGTGCAGTTCTTTGAGCGACGAGGTGAGCGACAAGGTGAGCGAAAAGGTGAGCGACGACGGGGACAAGCCGGCGCGCCTCGGGCGGCGCGCTCTGCTTCGTCTCGGGCTCGCCGGGCCCCTCGCCGGCGCCGGGCCGGCCTTCGTCCGTGCGCGCGATGGCGGGCCCGGCCGGCCGCTTGCCGCGGAGGGGGTCCAGGTGGGCGACGTACGCGGGGATTCGGCGGTCATCTGGTCGCGCAGCGACCGACCCGCGCGTATGGAGGTCACCCTCGCCACACGAGCGGACCTCAAACAACCCATCGGCCGCTACACCGTGCACGCCCTGGCCGCCAGTGACTTCACGGGCCGGGTGCTGGTCTCCGGCCTCCCCGCCGGCACGCAGATCCACTACCGGGTGCGCTTTCTTGACCTGGCCGACTACCGCAGCTGGAGTGTGCCCCTCGAAGGCCGCTTCCGTACACCGCCCGCCACGGCCAGGCCGCTGCGCTTTCTCTGGTCCGGTGACACCGTCGGCCAGGGCTTTGGTATCAACCCCGACCTCGGCGGCATGCGCATCTACGAGACCATGCGACGCCTGCAGCCCGACTTTTTCATCCACTGCGGCGACCTGGTCTACGCCGATGGGCCCCTGGAGGCCCGCAAGGAGCTCCCGGACGGTCGCGTCTGGCGCAATCTCACCAGCGAGGCAAAGGCGGGCGTCGCGCAGACCCTCGCCGACTTCCACGGCCAGTACCGCTACAACTTCCTCGACGACAATCTGCGCCGTTTCAACAGCGAGGTGCCGATGTATGCACAGTGGGACGACCACGAGGTCACCAACAACTGGTTCTGGGAGCGCCGCCTGGATAACGATCCGCGCTATGAACAGCCCTCGGTGGCCCTGCTGACCGCCCGCGCCCTGCGCGCCTTCCGCGACTATGTCCCGGTCCGCAGACACCCGCTGGACGCCGGGCGTCTCTACGACAGTTTCCGCTACGGCCCCCAGCTCGAGGTGTTCCGCATCGACCTGCGCAGTTACCGCGGGCCGAACAGCGACGCTCAACCCCGGGAGCTGGCGCCGGAAATGCGCATTCTGGGCGCCCAGCAGCTGGCCTGGCTGGAGCGCGCCCTGCGTGCCTCCACCGCCACCTGGAAGGTGATCGCCTCGGATATGCCGCTGGGCCTGGTCGTATACAACGACTGGGAGACACAGCGCGGGGCCGAGGCCATCGCGCTGCGCGATGGCCCGCCCGCGGGCCGGGAGGTCGAGCTCGCCATGCTCCTGAAGAGTCTGCGCGATCATAACGTCCACAACGTCGTCTGGTTGACCGCGGACGTGCATTACACGGCGGCCCACTATTACGATCCGGCCAAGGCGCAGTTCACGGATTTCCTGCCCTTCTGGGAGTTTGTCAGCGGGCCGTTGAACGCCGGCACCTTCGGCCCCAACCGCCTGGACAACACCTTTGGTCCGCAGCTCATCTTCCAGAAAACGCCCGCGGGGAATGCGCTTCCCCTGTCACCGCTGGACCGCATGCAGTTCTTCGGCCAGGTCGATATCGACCCGGAAAGCAGCGAACTCTCCGTGCACCTGAACGACCTCGACGGAGAGACGCTGTTCACCCAGGTGCTGAGGCCGGTCGGGTAGATCCACCCCCCGGGATGCTCCACGGGGCTGCCCACCGCTGCTATGCTGCGCGCCGGCAAGGCCAACGGACAACGCCGATGGATTTCAGCTACAGCCCGCGCGTCGAGGCGCTCCGCCAGCAACTCCGGCAGTTCATGGACAGCCACATCCTGCCCCGGCTGGGCGCCTGGCGCGAGGAAGTGGCCGCGGGCCGGTATCCCGTGTCCTTCATGGAGGACCTCAAGGCCCTGGCCCGCGACGAGGGCCTGTGGAACCTGTTCCTGCCCTCCCTCGGCGACCACGAGCCCGGCACACGGCTCAGCAATCTCGAGTACGCGCCCCTGGCCGAGCTCATGGGCCGCGTGCCCTGGGCCTCGGAGGTATTCAACTGCAGCGCACCGGACACGGGCAACATGGAGGTACTGCACATGTTCGGCTCCGAGGCACAGAAGGCGCGCTGGCTGGAACCGCTCATGGCCGGCGAGACACGTTCCGCCTTTGCCATGACCGAGCCGGATACGTCTTCCTCGGATGCCAGCAACATCCAGTGTGCCATCCGCGCAGACGGCGACGACTACGTCATCAACGGCCGCAAGTGGTTCATCACCAACGCACACCACCCCCGCTGCGCCTTCTTTATCGTCATGGGCAAGACGGACGCCGACGCGGACAAGTTCCGGCAGCAGTCCATGGTCATCGTTCCGGTGGATGCCGAGGGCGTCGAGATTGTGCGCAATATCGCCACGCTGAACCACGTCTCCCCCGAGGGGCACTCGGAAGTGCTGTTCCGCAACGTGCGCATACCCAGGGACAACCTCATTGCGAGGGAGGGCGACGGCTTCCTCATCGCCCAGGCCCGCCTCGGCCCCGGCCGCGTGCACCACTGCATGCGCGCCATCGGCATGGCCGAAGTCGCCCTGGAACTCCTCGTCGCCCGCAGCCGGGAACGCAAGACCTTCGGCCGCTATCTGCACCAGCACGGTACCGTGAGCGAATGGGTCGCCCGCTCGCGCATGGAGATCGAGCAGGCCAGGCTGCTGGTCCTCAAAACCGCCGCCCTCCTCGACGAGCGCGGACCGAAGGGGGCGCGCAAGGAGGTCGCCATGATCAAGGTGGTGGCCCCTAACGTCCTCGCGCAGGTCGCGGACCGCGCCATGCAGACCTGGGGCGCCATGGGCGTAAGCCCGGACACGCCCCTCGCTGACCTGTACACCGCGGGCCGCGTGCTGCGGCTCGCGGATGGGCCGGACGAGGTGCACCTGCAGTCCGTCGCGCGGCAGGAACTCAAGGAGCAGCAGGAGCAACTGGACCGGGTGAGCGCCTACCTCCGGCTTTGAGCCTCGGGGTCGGCCGCCCGCCTGGCCATCGCAACCGGTGGAACGGGCCGCGGGGAAACGCGGTTTACGCCGGGCAGTGGGCATACCTCGCGGCTATGCTATACACTAGTACTTTATTTATTAATTGAGGAAGACTCGAAGTCGTGGATGACAACGAACCGAGCGAGGATGATTTTCCCGCTCTCACCTGCAGGCAATGCGAGCGCGCCGAGGCGCTCGGATTCGACTTCACTATGGCCTTCCAGCCCATCGTGGACCTGGAAGCCGGAGATATTTACGCCTATGAGGCGCTGGTTCGCGGGCTCGAAGGCGAGGGTGCCGGTACGATCCTCGCCAAGGTCAACGACAGGAACCGCTACCGCTTCGACCAGTGCTGCCGGGTCAAAGCGGTCAAGCTGGCAAGCGAGCTGGACATGCAGGCGCGGCTCAGCATCAACTTCATGCCGAATGCGATCTACAAGCCGAAAAGCTGCATTCGCACCACGCTGGCGGCCACGGAGACCTACGGTTTCCCGGAAACACGCATCATCTTCGAGGTCACCGAGGTCGAGGAAATCGAGGACAAGGCTCACCTGCGTCACATTTTCGACTACTACAAGGCCCGTGGTTTTCTGACGGCCATCGACGATTTCGGCGCCGGCTACGCAGGCCTTTCCCTGCTCGCCGAGTTCCAGCCCAATATCATCAAGCTGGACATGGGGCTGATGCGCAATATCGATAACGACGTGACCCGGCAGGCCATCACCGAGGGCCTCCTCAGCGCCTGCGACCGCCTGGGCATCGATATCATCGCCGAGGGTATCGAGACCGAGGGAGAACTGCGCTACCTCTACAGCCGGGGTATCCGCAAGTTCCAGGGCTTTCTTTTTGCCCGGCCGCAGGTCGAAGCGCTGCCCGTACCGGACATCCCCGTGATGACCGGGGCGTGATTGGCCCGCCGATACGCCTCACCCTGCCGACAGCCGCCAGCACCAGTCCGAAATGGCCGCAGGGCTTGAGGCCGTGCGCGGGGCGTCAGTGACCCACTAGCCGGCCCGCTGAGCCCCCTCTAGGGCCGGGCCGCCGACCATGAACGCTTCGTAATAATCGAGGATGTCCGGCCGCTCGAAGTGCAGGAAGTGGCCGACGCCATCGATCAGCAGGCATTCGCAGTCGGCGATCTGCCGACCGGCGATCCACATATCGTCGAGGTCGATGATGCGGTCCTGGGCGCCGTTGACGATGAGCGTCCGCGCCCGGATCCGCGACAGATCCACCGTGTTCTGGAGGTGGCCAAGCTTCAGGATATTACGGCAGTGCTCGTTGAACACATCGGCACTGGCATCGCTGAGGTTGGCAAACTGCGAGGTGATCTGCCGCTTGTAGGTGGGGCCGATCTGCTGGCCGAACAGGTCGATGATGAGGTCCGCCCCCGCCGCGTAGTCGCGCGTCTCGTAAAGCGCCTGCGCACGGGCGACGATGCGTTCCATGACGGCGTTGGGCTTCATGCCGAAACTGCTGAGCACCAGCTGTTGCACCGCGTCCGGACGCCGCGCGGCGTAGCCGGCGGCAATCGCCGTGCCCCAGCTGCTGCCCGCGAGCGTCACCTCGCCCCTCGGCGCGGCCCCTTCGAGCAGCGCATGGACGATCTCCAGCTGTTCCTCGACGGTAACGTGCGGGCTGCCGGACACGATGCGGGAGCGACCGACGCCGGGCATGTCGAAGACGATGACCCGGAAATACGGCGCGAAGCGCCGGGTGATGGAGCGCCACACCGCCATGGTCTGGAGTACGCCGCTCACACAAAGCAGCACGTTCGGATGGTCGCCGTAGACCCGGAAGGGTATCTCGAAGCGATCGTGTTGCAGCACCTGCTTTCCGGTTTTCATGGCTTCTGTCCTGCGTCCGCCGTGCCGGCGTTGAGTAGAGCGTTGGCGCGCTGCTCGGCACGGCGGCATTTCCAACGATACCACCTGCCCGGGGCGATGCGATTGGCCATGCGATCCCACGGCGAGAACACCAGTAGGCTCAGCGCGCCCCGGGCTCGATCCCGCCAGCGCACCGGGGCGGCGCGCAGGGAGATGCCGACGCCCGCCTCGAGATAGTGGAACTCGTGCCACCAGCCCGCCGGCATGTACAGTGTCTCCCCCGGCTCGAGCACCTCTTCGTGGCCCGCAGCGGCCGCCAGCGCCGGAAAATCCTCGAAGTCGGGACTGTCGAGGTCGACGTAGCTGCGCACGGTGCAGGGGTGACGGTAGAGCGCGGCCGAGGCCTCCGGTGCGAACAGGCGGATGCGACGGCGACCGCGAATGACCGTGTGCAAGACATCCGCCTGGTCGATGTCGTAGTGGAGCGGGGTAGTGCTGCCGCGACAGCCGAAGAAGCTGAACACGAAGTGCCGGGATAGACGAAGGCCGACGTCGGGCAGCGGTACATCGTCGAGGAGCTCGGGTAGCTGACGCGACAGGTTGTAGAGAAACATGCGCAGGTCCCGCCCCCGGGCCTGGGTCGCCTCGAGAAACTCCGCGAAGCGCATGCGGTCGATACTGCCCATGTAATTCCGTCCCGGACTGCCAAAACTCGCGTCATAGACCCGGACCGTGCGCTCACCAAAGCGCTCGGCGAGGCCCTCGGGCGTCCACCGCCAAAGGGCCGGCCAGTCCGCCGCCAGGTCCCTGATAACGACCGGGCGGCGCGCGGCGATCGCCCTGCGCAACGCGTTGCCCTCGCCGAGGTCTATCCGCGGCAACGCGTGCCAGCACAGCCCCGGGGCCGCCTTCTCCCCTTCCGCCGGCGACGGGGTGCAGGGCGTCGCGCCAACGCTCACCGCTGCCCCGGCCGTCACGGCACCACCCCGGGGGCCACCTGCGCGAGCAGCGCCTCGCGGTCGCAAACGGGGTCGGCACCGAACCAGATCGACCAGATCAGCTTGGCGAAGGCGGTATCCTGCGCGGCGAAGACCCGTTCACCGTTGAAGTTCACGAACAGGTGCCCGCCGTCGAGCCAGAAGAACAGCAGCCGGTCACCGGCGCGGGCGCCCCGGTCAATCGCGGCCAGAAAGCGGGTGATGGTGTCCCCGGCATCCTCCAGCCAGGCAGGCTGCCCGTTGCGCCGCAGACTCCTGGCGAATTCCCTGCGGACCCGCTCGACGCCCAGGTCTCGCTGGAAGCGGATCATGAGCGCCTTGCCGGGCCCATCCACTATGACCTCCTCCGGGCCGAGGGACGTCCGCCCGGCAAGTTCCGCGTAGTGCGCAATCTCGTAGACCCGGAAGACGAGAAACACCCGCTCGGAACTGCCGGTAAGCCGCAGCCGGTGGCGCTCCCCCGCTTCCTCGATACTGACCGCCGGCGGGAACGCGGGATCTGCTCCCGACGCTGGCGATCCTGGCAACCAAGACAAACAGAACAGCGCCGCGAGGACCGCAACAAGCCGTGCATGGCACCGGCGGCAGAGGAGTCCCGCTGGACTCGGCTGGGACAGGGGATCCGGCATGAATCAACCCCTCACAATACACAATCAGTGTAGCGCACAGGGAGAGCCGTGACTCCCCTGCCGGTGCAAGGGCATTTGATGCCTGTTGCGCGAAGGCCTTCCTGTCACACAAAGACTTTCGCGGCGCGACGGCCGTGATACCCTCTCCTGAAGGTGGGATCTGCCGCGCCCGGCGACCGGCGCGCGACCCGGAATGCCCGACAACAATAACAACGCAGGTATATACCCATGGAGCAGGTAACCGCCGGCGACGGCAGGACAAACGGACCGAACGACAACCCCTACAGCAGTACCGCGGCCTGCTGGTACGCCCTGGGGCTGCTGACCGTCGTCTACACCTTCAACTTCATCGACCGGCAGCTGCTGGCGATACTCCAGGAATCCATCAAGGCCGAGCTCTCCCTCTCCGACAGCCAGCTCGGACTGCTGACGGGCTTTGCCTTCGCGATCTTCTACGTGACCGCCGGCATCCCCATCGCCCGCTGGGCCGACCGCAGCAACCGGCGCAACATCGTCGCCCTGTCACTCCTCATCTGGAGTGGCATGACCGCGCTCAGCAGCTACGTTCAGAACTTCCTGCAGCTGCTGCTGGCGCGAATCGGTGTCGGCGTCGGCGAGGCCGGGGGGAGCCCGCCCTCGCACTCAATGATCTCCGATATCTTCCCACCGAACCGTCGCGCCACGGCGATCGGGTTCTATTCCATGGGCGTGAACATCGGCATCCTGTTCGGCTTCCTGGCCGGTGGCTGGCTGAACGAGTTCTTCGGCTGGCGCGTCGCCTTCCTGGTCGTCGGCGTACCCGGGGTTGCTCTCGCCCTGCTCCTGCGCCTGACCCTGCGCGAGCCGATCCGCGGCCTGCACGACAACACCAGCGCCAACGCCGACCCGGTGCCCTTCGGCGAGGTGCTGCAGGTGCTGCGCACGCGGCGCACCTTCATCCACATGTCCCTCGGTGCCGGCCTCAATGCCTTCTGCGGCTACGGCATCGCCAACTGGACCGCGTCCTTCATGATCCGCAGCTACCAGATGCCCACCGGCGAACTCGGTACCTGGCTGGCCGCCATCATCGGTCTGGGCGGCGCGGCCAGCGTCTTCCTCGGCGGCATGCTCGCGGACCGGCTCGCGCCGCGGGACAAACGCTGGTACACCTGGGTGCCCTGCCTTGCCGGCTTCATCGCCGTGCCCTTCATGGCCGGGGTCTACCTCGTCGACGGCCCCTACCTGGCCCTGGGGCTATCGATTATCCCCGGTCTGCTGTTCCAGACCTACCTGGGCAACACGATCGCCACAACCCACGCGATCGTCGGCCCGCGCATGCGGGCGACGGCCTCGGCGTTCCTGTTCCTGGTGATCAATATCATCGGCCTCGGCGCCGGCCCCTGGACCGTGGGCGTCGTCAGTGACCTGCTGGCGCCGACGCTCGGGAGTGAATCCCTGCGCTACGCCATGCTCTACGTGCTGCCGCCGGTCATGACCTGGTCGGCAATTCACTTCTGGCTGGCGGGCAAGAGCCTGCGCGAGGACCTGAAAGCGGCGCCGGGCTAGTGTCCTGAGTCAGGACACTAGCGGGCAGGGCTGCCGCCCGGGCAACCGCGTCAGCACAATACGAAAACAAAGAAACGAGTAGGGGCGCGGTACCGGTTAAGCAGTATTCACCGGTGAATAAGCGGTGCGCCACTGCTGAACCGGCGCCCGGCGTTATCGCTAACTTATTAAAAGTAAGACGTAAAAATATCGAAATGGCGGAGGGGGTGGGATTTGAACCCACGGTACGCTCGCGCGTACACCTGATTTCGAGTCAGACCCGTTCGACCACTCCGGCACCCCTCCGTGAGATCCCGCATCGGTGCTCGGAGTTTACCAGCCCTTCGGGACTCTTGCCTACGCCTACGCCCGGCGCAGCAATGCGCGGCAGGCCAGCGCGACGGCAAGCGCCAGAGCGAGCGACGCGAGCACCTGGCTCGGCCAGTGGCCGCCGAGCACGATGCGGGCAAGGCCCCCGGCCAGAAGGCAGGCAGCGGCCAGGACCGCGAGCGCAGCGCCCGGGCGGCTGCGTGCCGCCACCGCCAGCAGGAGCACCGCGCCGAAGCAGGCGCCATAGACAAACATGAAGCTCGAGGGGAAGCCCGAGGAGCTACTCGCCTGCGCGACAAACACGAGATCGGGGTCGGGCTTCGGCGTGTATAGCAGCGCCCGAAGCAGTGCGTCGAGCCCTTTTACGATGGCGAAGCTCGTCAGCAGCACCCACAGACCCGGGCCTCGCGCCAGGGCCCAGGCGAGCGCACCACTCAGCATCAGCGTCGCCCAGAGCCACGGCTGCTTTGCCGTTGCCGTCACCGCCGGGGCCCAACCCCCAGCGGGGAGCCACGCCTGCAGGGCCCGGGTGAGGGCTACATCACCCGGTAGCGGGCCCTGGGCCAGCACGCTGGCGCCCGCGAGGATCGTCGCCAGCACGAGAAGCGCGATCGCGCCGCGGAGCCAGGCGGCGATCACGGTGCCGGCAGCGCCTCAACGTGCAGCACGGCCCGCTCCCGGACATTGATCGGTGCAGTGAGCTATCTGTTTCATGGGAGTCCCTGTCGCTGACACGCGCGTCACAGCTTACAACGATCACCGCGCTTGTGGCTTGCGCGTGCACCTTGCTAGTCTCTTCGACATCTCCGACTCCCAGCCGATCCCTCGACGACCGCCAAGCTCGCAAGGAGCCCCCGTGCCGTGAGCCGCCTGCTCCCCTACCTGTTACCGGGCTTGGTGTTCCAGTCCGTGGTCATTGGCGGCGGCTATGCCACGGGCCGGGAACTGGTGGCGTTCTTCCTGGCTCTGGGCCCGCTGCCCGGGCTGCTGGGGCTGTTCGTGGCCGCCACGGTGTTCGCCGTGGTGATGGCAACGGCCTACGAGTTTGCCCGCCAGACCGGCGCCCACGACTACCGGACCTTCTGCAGACGGCTCCTGGGGCCGGCCTGGATTCTTTACGAGATTGCCTACATCGCGCTGGTCGTGCTGATACTGGCTGTCGTTGGCTCGGCCGCCGGCGAGCTCACCAGTAGCGCTCTCGGCCTGCCGTCCTCCGTCGGAACCGTTGGCATGATGCTTCTCGTCGGGCTGCTGACGTTCTATGGTTCCGCGCTGATCGGCAGGGTTCTCGCCGCCTGGTCGGTGCTGCTCTATGGCGTCTACCTGCTGCTATTCACTTTCACGTTTCTCGCCCACGCGGAAGCCATCGAGGCGAGCCTGCGCCAGCCCGCGGCCCCCTCCGGGAACTGGGCCCTCTCCGGAATGCGTTACGCGGCCTACAACATCAGCCTGCCGGCCGTGCTGTTCTGCATGACTCTGCTCGAGACCCGTCGTCAAGCGCTGGGGGCGGGCCTTATGACCGGTATCATCGCGGTCGTTCCCGCCCTGCTCTTCTACCTCGCCATGCTGGCCTATTACCCTGCCATCGCATCGCAGCCGGTGCCCGTTCTTTTCCTGATGGCGGAGCTGGATATCCTCTGGCTGGAGGATCTGTTCCAGCTGGTGGTCTTCGGGACCTTCGTGGAAACCGGCGCGGGCGTGCTCCATTCCATTAACGAGCGGATCGACGTACAGGCCCGCGAGCGCGGCCATGCGCTGCCACGCTGGGCAAGGCCGGCGGTCGCCGGTGGCCTGCTGCTCCTTTCCATCTACGGCGCGACGACCTTCGGTATCGTGGACCTCATCGCCCGTGGTTACGGCCTCTTGAGCTGGGCCTTTATCGCCGTACTCATCGCGCCACTCATGACACTCGGCCTCTGGCGCATCCTGCGCGACCCCGCTTAAGGATTGTTCATGCAACGTCTCACCCTGCGCTCCCCCTACCTGCTCTTCGTCGGCGACGAGACCCGGGTCAACTACGCCAAGACCGGCCGGGGAATCGCCGACTGGCGCCGCGAACTCTGCGCCGGCCAGCTCCGGCTTACGCCGGAGGCCTGTGACCTGGGGTTACCGGACATGTCCGTCGCGGATGCGGCGAGTACCGGCGTCGGCTCCCTTGTTATCGGCACGGCACTGGTCGGGGGCAGCATCCCGCCGGCCTGGGTCGCGACCCTGGCCGAGGCCGCGCGCGCGGGCATCGATATCGTCGCCGGTCTGCACACGCCTTTGGCGTCCATCCCCGAACTGGTAGCTGCGGCGGCAGCTGGCAACGCCCGCCTCGTCGACGTCCGCACGCCGCCACCGGACCTGCCCGTAGGTAACGGCAGGAAGCGCTCCGGCAAACGGCTGCTCACCGTCGGCACGGACTGCGCCCTCGGCAAGAAGTACACGGCACTGCAGCTGGAAAAGGACCTGCGGGCGGCCGGGGTGGCGGCGGACTTCCGGGCCTCGGGGCAGACCGGCATCATGATCGCCGGCGAGGGCGTGCCCATCGACTGCGTGGTCGCGGACTTCATCTCCGGCGCCGCCGAGACCCTGTCGCCGGACAACGACGCGGACCACTGGGATGTGATCGAGGGCCAGGGCGGTATCTTCCACCCGGGCTACGCGGCCGTGAGCCACGGCCTGCTCATCGGCTCCCAGCCCGACGCCTTCGTGGTCTGCCACGCCGCCGGGCGCACACAGTTCGAGGGCTGGCCGCACATGTCGCTGCCGGGCATCGGCGACGTCATCGAGCGCACGGTGCAGATCGGCACGCTCACCAATCCGGCGATCCGCTGCGCCGGGATCAGCGTGAATACCTCGACCCTGCCCGAGGGCGAACGTCGGAACTACCTGGCGCGCCTCGGCGAGCGCTATGCGTTGCCGGCGGTGGACCCGCTGCTGACCGGTACCGCTGCCATCGTCGACAACCTCTGAAGCAACCGGAGCTTACCGTGGACCTCAGGATCGACATCGTTTCTTTCCCGCTGGAGAAGCCCTTCGCCATCACCGGCCATGTTTTCGAGACCACCGACACGGTGCGGGTTACGCTCACCGGGAACGGCGTCTCGGGCCACGGCGAGGCCGTCGGGGTCTACTATCTCGACGAGACCGCCGAGAGCATGGCCGCGCAGCTGGCGACGGTCGCAGCAAGCATGGATAACTTTGATGGCGAAAGTTCCGGCGAGAGTATCGGCGAGCGCATCCAGGCCCTGCTGCCCCCCGGCGGGGCCCGCAACGCGCTCGACTGTGCCTGGTGGGACTACCGGGCCAAGGCCCGGGGCCAGTCGATCTGGGAACTGCTGGCGCTAAATCCGCGGGAACTCACCACCGTGTTCACGCTGGGCATCGCCGAACCGCCGGTGATGGCCGAGCGGGCTACAGACGCCCGTCGCTTTCCCCACCTCAAGCTCAAGCTCGACGGCGATCGCCCGGTGGAGCGGCTGGAAGCCGTACGCGCTGCGCGCCCGGATGCGGCCCTGGTCATCGACGTGAACCAGGGCTGGACCTTCGCTGAGCTGCGCGAATACCTGCCGCACTGCGAACGCCTGGGCATCGCCATGATCGAGCAACCGCTGGCGCGGGGTGCCGACGAGGCCCTCGAGGGTTTCCGCTCGCCGGTACCCCTGAGCGCCGATGAGTCCTGCCTGCACCTCGGTGAGTTCGACGCGGCCGCGCGCCGCTACGATGTGCTCAATATCAAGCTCGACAAGTGCGGCGGCCTGACGGAAGGCCTGGCCCTGGCGGCAGCCGCGCAGCGCGCGGGCATGGACCTGATGGTCGGCAACATGACCGGGACCTCGCTCTCCATGGCGCCCGGCTACGTGATTGGCCAACACTGCCGCTTCGTGGACATCGATGGGCCGCTGCTTCTCGCCGGCGATGTGGCGCACGGCCTCGAGTACCGGGACGGCGGGGTGGTGGGCATGCCCTCGCCGGCGCTCTGGGGCTGACCGCTCAGGCGCACGCACAAAACCTACAGCAGCCCGCGCTTTCGGCTGCGGCAGCCGCAAGCTGAATCACCACCGACGCGATCATGAGATCATCTCCCGGAGGACCGGACGATCTTGTTATCGCTCCGGTTCATCAAAGCTGTCCGCAATGCGATGGTTAACGTCACGATGACCCGCCTCGTCATTACGCACCGCAATGATGACGTCCCGCAGGGTCGCAGCTGCCGGCAATTGCCAGTAGTCGATCGCAATGGCCGGCGCGGGGACGTTCTCGAGATGGCCGCTATCCACCTCTCGCAGGTATTCGCTGTAGCTGTACACCGCCTCCTCCTCAAAGTAGCCCACAAGCCGATGCGCAGTGCGCCCGGAGACCACGTAAAGAAGAAAATAGCTGGTGAAAAACACACCCTGAGCCCCGAGTATCAGCATCCGCTCCAGCCAATTGGGCTGCGCGATTTCAACGAACGTCATCAGGTGCATACGCTCGTTCTCGGCTTCTTCCAGCAGTGTATGTATCCACTTGCGGTCATCTTCCAGGCGCCGTAATGAACGCATATGACGCACCATCCCACCGACCATGCCGGGCACCGCGGCGACCGTCTCGAGCACCACGGCGCGATGCCCATAGCGCTTTGCAAAGAAGCTGTCGGCGAAAAAGCGCAGCATTTTGGTCAGACCGAAAGCCACCCGGTCCGACCAGCCGGCTGGCGCATGGCGCGTATCCAGCGGGTCGTCGTGCAGATTTCGTACTTGCATCATCGGCGTTGTTTTCCGTATCGATTGGGCAGCATGTTCCGGAGGCTCCACTACCCTGGCTGAAGCTCAATTTCCACTCTATATACGACCGCAAGGGTGGGTCTTAGTTTGGCTGGTGCAAACGCTAACAGGGGCAAGATTTGGTCATCCGGCGATGACGCCGCGCCGGCTTGACGGGCGCATCCCGGCCCGGGCAATCAATGCGACCTGCGGCGCGATCTCTGCTTGGCAACGGCTTCGGGGTTCGCTAGTCTCCAATTTCCCCGGATCGGCGCGTCGAGCGATGCAACGCAAAGTCTACTGGTTGATGGTGTGCATCATGCTCTCCATGGTCTGGGGGCATACAAGCTATGCCTGTGAGACTCTGGATACACCGCCCCAGCCCGTGTGCTGCTGTGAAGACGACACGACACACCGCGATGGGGCAGCCTCCCACACCGAAGACGACGGTTGTGACGTTGCGGATCCCGGCGCCGCACCCGATGCCTGTTGCGCTGTGGAATATCAGTCGGCGTTTGAAGACGTCACCTCCTCCCCATCGAGCGTCGATCCGCCGAAACTGTGCTACCCCGCCCTTGCCCTCCTGCATGGACCCCACGCGGAGCCTCCGGCCCCGCTGGCCACGACAGCCCCCTACCCCGACCCCGGCTGGCTCCTCGCCCGGGCCAGAAGCGGTCGTTCCATTTATTTCTCCACCCTGCGTCTGCGTATCTGATTAATCCGCCCGCGAGTTTTTGAGGCGACAGCTCTCCTAGCGGGGAGACCGATGATTATTCAATAGGCCGATGGAGGGTATTCCCCATGCACATCCGAATGCGTGGCCTTCTGGTTCTGGCGGTGTTCCTTGCGCCGCCGGCGAGTTTTGCTGCGCCGCCGCTGGAAGCGGACCGTCAACCCCTGCAAGACGTTGAGGCGCTGACCGCCGACGCGTTGCTGGCCACCGTACTCAGGCGAAATCCGGGGCTGCGGGGGCTGGCTGCTGCCGTCGAGGCGGCGAACTACCGGATTGCCCCCGCCGGCGCTCTGGACGATCCCCGGTTGGCCTACGCGGGAGCGCCGGCGACCGCTGGCGGGCCCCGGGGCTTTCAGGAGCGGGTGGCGTTGAGCCAGAGCCTGCCCTGGCCGGGTAAGCTCGGCCTGC